>CAZZPH010000074.1:0-10169 GCA_964655725.1 uncultured Hyphomicrobium sp. | reverse complement strand
CTCGTCATCGCTCCTGGTGGTGTGCGCGAGCACCTCGATACCGATTTCGATCTCTCGGTCACCGTGACGACCATCGAGTCGAGCCCCAGCGAGGCCGGTGCCGGACAGGTGGCTGAGCTCGAAACGTCACGTACGTTCCCGGTTCCGGTCACCGTCACCGCTGTCGCCGATGGCGTCACCACGAGTGGCTCATCGACGCTGGTCGAAGACATCGCCAAAACGATCGGGGCCGACATTGCCTACGCGAAGATCGATGCCGACGGTTCGGAGCATGTGACAAGCGTCGTCGTCTCCGGCTTCCCGGTCGGGGCGACCGTCACGTGGACCGATATGCACGGCAATCCGCTGGGGTTCGTCGCCATCGGTGGCGAAACTGTGACTCTGAGCGGTCCGAAGTCGGCGGCGACGGAGGCGGCAATCCGGGCCGCACTCGACACTCTGAATGTTCTGGCACCCGAACACTCCGACGACAATTTCGTTCTCGATGTCGCAATTACGACCGAGGACAATGATGCGAGCGTGACGACGCAGAATTTCACGCACGCTGTTGTTGTGCAGGCGGTTGCCGATGCGCCGGCGATCGATGCCGATGCAATCACGCTCGACGAAGATACGTCCATCGCGCTCGTTATCCGCGCAGACCGCAGCGCTGACGAAGATGGTTCCGAAGCGCTCTCGGTGCGCATCACAGTTCCCTCCGACGGGCTCGGCGTCATCGGCGTGCTGACGGCGACGCCACCGGCGGATATCAGCTTCACCGATCTGGGCGGCGGCGTCTACTTGGTCGCCTACGTCGGTGCCAGCTCGGATCCGGCTGTACGCGAAGCCGCTCTTGACGTCTTCCTCAATGGCGGCGTGACGTTCGCCCCGCGCGCGGAGTGGTCGGGTGTCCTCACAGGTGCCAACGGTATCCGCGTGGATGCGATCTCAACCGAAGCTGCCAATGGTTACGGTGTCGAGCTTGGGCCCAACAACAGCCCAGCGGATGGCACCGGTGGCGACCTCGACACCAAGGTCGAGATCCGTACGGCCTTCATCGATGTCACGGTGCTGCCCGTTGTCGATCTGCCCGTGCTTGGCAATCCCTCGACCATCGTCCGGGAAAACAACAACTCGACCGCTGTATCGGATCCCGATCTCATCGTGCCGATCGGCACGCGGCTCGGATTGACGATCGACGACGCCGATGGCTCGCAGAGCCTGTCGATGACGCTCACGGGCTTTCCGGCCAATGCGCAGGCGATGGCCTTCGCCACCAGCCTTCCCGGTGTGACGACGACGATCGCCATTGCCACAGGAACGGTGACGATCTCAGGGGCCGTCGGCAACGACGTGCTGACCGTACTTGCCTCGTTGTCGATCACGCTGGCTGATGACGATGATCGGGATTTCACCGTATCCATCAACGGAACGGTCACCGACACCAACGGCGTGACGGTCGTCTCCGCCCCGTTTGCGCTCAGCCATGATGTTATTGTGCAAGCCGTCGCCGATCGGCCGACGGTCAACCGGGGTGCTGCAACGAAGCCTGCCATCGATGAGGACAGCGGCTTTGTCGGCTATCCGGTCACGGTGGCGCTCAACGACACCGACGGCTCCGAGACATTCCAGTCGGTGCGCATTGACGCCTCGACCGTGGGCACGGGTGCGCGCCCGATCATGCAGTTCACGGCTCCGGGGGGAGCGACGATCGACACCTCGGTGAATGGCACCTTCACGGTCGGCGGCGTTACCTTCGCGATCGCGAACCTCGGCACGGCTGGCAAGCGGGTCACCATTACAGGCGGTACCACGGCTGACATCGAGGCGGTTCTGCAGTCACTCGAGGTGCGGCCGGGTGCCGACAACGGTGAGGACATCACCGTCTCTGTTCGCGCCACATCGGTGGAAAGCAATCCTTCCGAACCCAACGACAATGGCCCAGGGGTGGCAGGCGACCAGATCTCCGTGCCGACGGCCGTGACGACGGCCTCCTTCACGATCCCCGTCAATCCGGTGCCGGAGCCCTTCAACCTCACCCTGCCGCCTAATCCCACGGGGCAGGAGGACACGACGTTCGCACTCGGCGCCATCACGGTGTCATCGGCGAGCGCGGATGCGGATGGGTCTGAATCGCGTCACGTCGAAATCGACACATCGAGTTATCCTGCAGGAACACAGTTCTTCAGCGGCGGCGTGCCGGTGGGAAGCGTGGTGACGGCCGGGTGGCTGCGTATCCCGGAAAGCGCGCTGGCCACGCTGGAGATGCGCGCGCCGCTCAACTTCTCGGGCACCGTTGATCTCGTCATTCGCGGCGTCGTCGTCGATGCGTCCCCTTCGGGTAGCACGACCGCCGTCACGACGACGCAGACGCTTAGCGTCTCCGTCACGCCGGTCGGCGATCCGGTCACGGCGCCGGGCGCCTCGGTCGGGGTGGAAGACCTGGGCCCGGTCGCATTCGGTGCCGATCTTGCGAATGGAACGACGGGCCTTCGCCTGACCGACACGGGTGCTGGTGCGGGCAACAATCCGGCGAGTGAAACCTTGTCGCGGGTCGTGCTGACGGTCCCGGCGGACACACCAACTCTGATCTACACGATCACCGATACCGCAAACAATCCCATCGGAACGCAACCCGGTGTGGGCTCCGCCGAGATCACGTTCGATGCCGGAACCCGCACGTTCACCATCACTTCGACGATCATCACGGGCGCCCCCGACGTGGCCCTGCTGTCGCAGGCCGACCGTGCCCAGGCCGAAGCCGATATCCGTGCGACACTCGCTCAGTTCCGCGCCGAGATCGGGCCGCAGCATACCGATCTCAACGGGTCGATTGCGGTCACGGCGACGGCGCTCGACGTCAATAACGGCGTCGCGCACACGCTCGATACGAGCTTCAATCATACGATCCGCATCCAGGCGGTCGCCGACACACCCACGATCAGCGTGGTTGATCCGATCGTATCGTCACCAGAAGATGGGGGCGCCATCGCGCTCTTCATCAATGCGGGCCGAAGTGCCGATGAGGACGGCTCGGAATCTCTGTCCGTTCGCATCACTGTGCCGACGGACGCGCTCGGTCCGGTTGGCACCATCGTCGGCACTCCGCCGGCGGGTGTGACGCTCACCCATCAGGGCGGCGGCGTCTATCTGGTTACCGCAACGGCGGCAACGCCGGCCGCACAAGAGGCGCTGCTCGACAGCTTCCTCAACGGCGGCATAGCCTTCCAGCCACGCACCCACTGGTCGGGCGCGCTCACGGGCACGAATGGACTGATGGTCCAGGCGATCTCAACAGAGGCCGCCGATGGCATCGAGTTGGCCGCTGGTATTCACGGCGGCCCGGACGGCACATCGAAAACCGAGACGGTGGTCGATCACATCGATATCCTGGTTGCGCCGGTTCCGGACGCGCCGGCCGTCAAGGGTAATGCCGTGGGGCTAGAGGATAGCCTAATCCCCGTGCCGATGAGCGTCACGCTCGCCGACAAGGATGGATCGGAGAGTTTCGAAGTACTGTTGACGGCGGTCGTGCCACCGGCGACGCGCATTTTCGGTGCTGGGGGAGCGGAGATCTTCCAGACATTTGACGCCACACTTGGGCTGAACGTTTACGTTCTAAGCCCCGCGGATATGGCGGCGCTTACTGTCGAGCCCCCGCTCAACTACTCCTCGGCGCATCAGGGCGACATCGTTTTATCCGGCGTCACGCGCATTACCGACAACTCGAGCGGCGGCACGGCAACGGCCGACTTCGCTTTTGCACCAATTACAGTATCTGTCATCGGTGTCGCCGATCAGCCCGGTACGCGCACGGTCCACGTTGATGCCGATGAAGACGAGGCGATTGAATTGGGTGCAGCCATATTGGCGAGTGCCGGCGGCAATCTCGATAACCTGCTCGTCGATACGGATGGTTCGGAGGCCTTGTCGTTCGTCGTTGGCGGCCTCCCACAGGGTGTGATCCCCACCACCGATAATCCCGGCGGCGGAGTGGTCTACCTCGGCAACGGCACCTGGAGCATCACGGCGGCGGCGATGCCGACGTTCAAACTGCCACCTGTCCCCAACTTCTCGGGTGAGAACCCCTATGCGGGTGTCACGGTGCGCGCCGTCACGCAGGAGGTGGACGGCAGTCAGGCGACATCACCGCCCTGGCCGGTGACCATTGCGGTCTTTCCCATCATCGACGCGGCAACTGTGGACGGGTTCTCCTCTTGGGGCATGGGAACGACTGCAACCGAGGGTGCTACTGAGGCCGGTGCGGGCATCTCGCTTGCCAGCGCGGCCAATCATGTCCTGATTGATGATGACGGCTCCGAGCAGGTTGTCTCCTACACCTTCGATCTGGCAAATCTCATCGCGGACGCCGGCATTGCCGGCCGCCTCGCAGCCTTGCCGGGTGCGGGCTCTGGCCTCGATAAGCTGGCGGGCAACTACATTTCGGGAACCTTCACCTACGACGCTGGCGCTGGCACCATCACCGTCCTGGCGGGCAATATCGGTGGCGTCACGCTATCCAGCGCCTTATTCCTGGACAGCAACCAGGACTTTTCCATTCCGGTCAGCGCGCTCGTGCGCGATACGGCGATCATCGGCGGCAGCCCCGTCAGTGTGGATAAGGTTGAAACGGGCATCTTCCCTGTCGACCTGATTGGTACGGCTGACACGCCGACGGTGTTTGCAAATTCTGTCGCAGGCAGTTCCGGCACGCAACTGCCGCTGTCGCTCGGTGGAGAGTCGACCGATAGCGACGTGGCACTCGGCCGCGTCTTGTCGGAGGACATCTACTACGTCGTGACTCTTCTCAATCCCGGCACGGCACCGGCTCTTGGATTCACGGATGGGGCCGGCAACATCGTCGGTCTCGATAACGGCGACGGAACCTGGGTGTTGACGCCAGCGGAACTTGCCAACCTCCATGTCGTCACACCGCCTGGTTCGGTGGGCACAGCAAATTTGCGACTGACGACGATCGCGGTCGAGAACGACGGCGATACGGCGTCGAACAGCACCAATTTCGATGTCGAAGTGACATCGACCCCGGGGGGCGGGGGCACAGCGCCGCTGCCGCCAGTCGTCACGATCGGCGTCAACTCAGGCAACGAGGACGGGTCCATTACGTTGAACGTCCAGGCGCATCCTGCTCCTGGCGATACGACCAATCCTTCGGTCGCCGTCATGATTTCTGATCTTCCGCCGGGTGCTGAGGTCATCGGCGCACGCTTCAACCCGGAGACGGGGCGCTGGGTTGCGAGCGCTGCTGCGGTCAATTCCGGTGCCGTGCAGGTGATCCCGCCGCCGGATTTTTCCGGGACAATGACGATCACTATCGAGGCGGTGGCCACCAATGCGTTCCTGATGAGGGCGTCAACCGGCTCGACGCCGGTCGACATCTTGGTCGATCCGGTTGCCGATGGTGTCGCCATATCAGCTACGCCAGATGCCGGGTTCGAGGACATGCCGGTGGCGCTCAATGTCTCACTTGCCGAACGCGACATCGACGGGAGCGAGGACATCGGTGCCTTCACCTATTTCCAGCTTTCCGACGGCGCGACCCTGATCGGCGGTTATGCGACGGTTGGTGCCGGCGATCCCGATGCGGTGATCGATGGAACGAACCTTGTTGGGTTCATTCGCGTTCCGACCGCGGATGTCCCGGGATTGGAAATGCAACCAGCACTCAACTGGCACGGGACCGTGACAGTGACCGTGGCTGCGTTTTCGGTCGAGCCGGTCGATCCCACGCCCGATCCGGACAACACACGGCTTGAGACGTCGAGCTTCACGGTCAATGTCGCTGCCGTGGCCGACGCGCCGATCGTCAGCGCTCCCGTCTCGGTGTCGGGGGATGAAGATACTGCCATTACGATCCTAGGTCTCTCTGCGGCTCTGGCCGACACTGTCACGACGAATGGTGCTGAGGTTCTTTCCGTCAAGATCTCGGGCGTCCCCGATGGCTCGCGCTTCACGGCTGGAGGCGGTGAGCAACCCGCCAACAATGGTGATGGAAGCTGGACCATACCGCTTAGCGCTCTTGCAACTCTGACGTTCACTCCGCCACTCAACTACGCCGGCACGATGACGCTGACCCTGACGGCCATCGCGCTCGAGCTTGCAAACGGCAGCGAAGCGCAGACGGACATCGACTTCGACATCATCGTCGCGCCGGTGGCCGACAGCGTCGAGATCCTGGCACGCAATGTCGCTGTTGGGGGGGCGGGCGAGGTGGACCTCGATCTCAACGTGCGCTTGGCCGACAACACAGGCACAAACGCGGGAGAGAGCCCGCCGGAAAGCATCCAGATCACGTTCACGGGTGTGCCCACGGGTGTGTCACTGCTTGCCGGTGGCGGGGGTACGATTACCAGCACGGGGCCGGGCATATGGGCGTTTGAAGGGTCCGAGACCGAGGCAAACGCGATTGTGGCGCGCGTTGAGGAGCAGGCCAGTGCCGGCACCTACGTGATCAACCTGTCCGCGGTGACCATCGATGGCGCCTCGGTGCTTGCCACTCCGGTTTCAGACAGCTTCCAGATCACTGTGCCGCAGGTCATCGCCGGCACGGCCGGTGCGGACACGCTGTCGGGCGGAGCGGGCACACAGCTGATCTTTGGCCTCGACGGGGCAGATACGCTTGCCGGTGGTGCGGGTGATGATCTCCTCGTTGGGGGCGCAGGTTCCGATATCCTTACGGGCAGCGGCGGCGCCGATACGTTTGGCTGGCGGAGCGGGGAACTTGGAACGGGCGTGGATACAATCACCGATTTCACCGCAGGGGTTGGCGGCGATGCGCTCGACATCCGCGCGTTGCTGACGGGTTTTGATCCGGTGACCTCAATCTTGTCTGACTTCGTGCGCCTCTCGGAAAGTGCAGGGTCGACGCTCATTGAGATCGACTCTGACGGCGGAGCAGACAGTTTTCAGGATCTTGTTGTGCTTCAAGGCGTTGTTGGCCTCGATGCCGATGTCTTGCGCGTCAACGGCAATCTCATCGTGTGAGATTGATACCGCCTCCGGGCTCTGGCCAGGGTGCTCCATCCTCCCGTGGCGCTATTCCCACAGTAGGCCGGAATGTGGCTTGCCTGCACGCATAGATTGTAGCGGGCGGAACTATACTCCGTGTCCGACGTACTCAATTCCATCGAATCACTAGAGAATCTCTGAATGAGGTTCGGTGGGCATGCAATACATTAGGCGGGGGCGCTTGGGAATGTCTGGGGATGATCGCAGCGGGCGGAGCGCTGCGCGTTTTCGCATTGGCGTTGCCGCTGGATTGCTGGCGGCACTCCTCGGGAGCGCGGCACGGGCGGAGTCGCTACAGGGCGTCGTGGCCGAGGCGCTGGAAACGCATCCCGAGCTTTCGGCCATCCGATTTAACCGGCACGCGATCGACAACGAGCTGAATGCGGCGCGGGGGTTGCGGCTGCCGACGGTCGATGCGCGCGGAGAGTATGGCCAGCACAAGAACCGGACTGTCACCGGGACCGGGTTTGAGGACAACAACGACTGGCACGAACATCGCAGTATCGGAGTCCATGCCTCGCAGCGGCTCTTCGATGGCTTCGAAGCGCGCAGCGAGATCGAGCGCCAGGTCAACCGCGTCGAGTCGTCCCGCTGGCGCGTCAACGATACGGCCAACTCGATCGCGTTGCGGGCTGTGCAGGCCTACCTTGAAGTCCTGCGCGCCCGCGCGGTGCGTGGGGCGGCGCAGTCCAATCTCGAACAGCATCAGGCCCTCTTGCGGCGCGTGCGAGCGCGGGTTGATGCTGGCAAAGCGAACGAGGCAGAGGGTGCCGAAGCTGGCGCTCGGGCTGCCAATGCAAAGGTCTTGCTCGCCGAAGCAGATGCGCGCCTGCTCGATGCGGAGGCCCTCTTCCGCTCCGCGGTTGGCCGTGCGCCCGGAAAGCTGACGCCTCCTGTTGCGCCCCGTGGCAGCCTCCCACATTCGGTCGATGCAGCGGTAGGGGAAGCGGTCGTGGCGGCGCCGTCCGTCATCGCTACTCAGCACGACGTCATGGCAGCACAAGCTGCTGTCGGTTCGGCCTATTCGCGGTTCTATCCGCGCGTCAATCTCGAACTGTCGACAGATCATGCGCGCGGCGACGAGGAGGCTGGCGATAAGACGATGGATGGACGCGCCATGCTGGTGGTTCGATGGAACCTCTTCAATGGCGGCATCGACAAGGCGCGCATCTGGGAGGCGCGTGCGCGCGCCGCTGAGGCCGCCGGGATCTCGGCCAACACACAGCGAATCGTGGAGCGCGAAACGCGGGTTTCGTGGCATGCGATGTCGGCTGCGGCGACGCGCGTGCCTGAACTGCGCCGTCAACTCGATCTCAACCGGCAGACCCGGTCGGCCTATCTGGTCCAGTTCGATGCCGGACAGCGGCGTCTGCTCGATCTTTTGGATATTCAGGCGGAACTCTTCATCACAGAGAGCACGCTGAGGACGGAAGAGCTGGTGGGGTCCTTCAATACCTATCGCGTGCTCGCGGCGATGGGCCGGCTGGTGCCGGCGCTGGGTCTTGATCTTCCGCCTGAAGCTGTCGCGCCACCAGCGCCTACCCTGATTGACGGCTGGCGCACCGAAATCCAGTCGAGGCCGTTGATCGAGACGGGTTCGGTGGACTCAAAATGACATGGGAGCTGGTGCTGCGCGACGATAGCTCGGGGAGCTGGCTGGAGGCCTGTTAGCCGTGAGCGCCGTGGGTGACATGCTGGGACGTCTCGAGAAGGCCGCCGGTGATATCGGCGGCCATGCTGCATCTGTTGGCGATCCTTCAGGTGATGTCCTCTCATCAGCGATTTCGGAGATTGCGCAGCATTACGGTCAGGCCCTGTCCGAACGGGCGCTGCGCTCCGGGATAGCGCTGAGCGAGGGTAGGCTTCCCATCGAGCACATCGAGACCGCTGCGGGGCGCGCAGGGTTGAGCGTGGAACGCGCAAACGTGGACTTGGAACGGCTGGCCGTGAGCGACCTGCCGCTGCTCGCTCTCACGAAAGATGGGGGAGCGCTCATCATCTGGCAGATCCGAGAGGAAGGCGAGGCGAACGGGCGCACGGCGACCTGTAGCTGGCCTGGTACGGTGCGGGGTCGGATCGAATGCCCGTTAAAGGATGTCCGCGATCTGGTGAGCGGAGCCATCATCCGGATGAGGCCGCGATCGGCATTGGACGAGCGCGCTCAGAATATGGCGTCCGATACGAAGGAACGATGGTTTCGCTTCGCGTTCCGCGGTCTTGGCGGCGTTTTCGGCAAGGCCATTGCCGCCACGGTGGCCGTCAATATTCTGGCGCTCGCATTGCCCCTTTTCACGATGAACGTCTACGACCGCGTTCTTCCCAATGCGGTGGAGGAAACGCTGTGGGCGCTCGCAATCGGCGCCATGATCGCAGTCCTGTTTGATTTTCTCATTCGCACGCTGAGGGCACGGCTCGTCGATACGGCCAGCCGCCGCGTGGATGTGCTGCTGGCGAATTTCATCTTCGGCCGTCTCATCGGTGCGCGCACGCCCGAGAAGCCGGTCTCAGCGGGAATTCGCGCCAATGCGTTGCGCGAGTTCGAGACGCTGCGCGAGTTTCTGAATTCGGCGACGCTGACCGTATTCGGCGATCTGCCATTCCTGGTGCTTTTTCTTGTGGTGATTGCCGTCGTTGCAGGTGAGCTGGTCGTTGTGCCCCTGGTTGCCATTCCGATCGTTTTGACGGTCGCTTGGCTCCATCAGCGCGTTCTGACGCGGTTGAGTGAGGCCGCATTCAAAGAATCGGCCCAGAAAAACGCGGTGATTGTCGAGACGGTCGTGGGCCTGGAATCGGTCAAGGCCGCGGGGGCAGAGAGCTGGGCGGCGACGAAATGGGAAACGGCCATCGCGGAGCACGTGCGCACGGGCTTTGGTATCAGAAATGTCTCCAACATCGGGTTTGGCGCGGTCCAAGCGCTCCAGACGCTCACACAGATCGTGATCATCATCGCCGGCTTCTATCTCGTTTCCGCGGGGAGCATGACGATGGGCGCCCTGATCGCGGCCACGATGCTGGCGGGGCGCGCGCTCCAGCCACTGGGCCAGCTTGCGATGCTCATCGCACGCTTGCATCAGGTGCGGCTTGCCTACCGGGCGTTGAGCGACATTGTGGAAGCGCCTCAAGAGCGCCCGGATGGCACGCAACTCATATCCAAATCGCGCTTC
>CAZZPH010000073.1:0-10284 GCA_964655725.1 uncultured Hyphomicrobium sp. | reverse complement strand
GGTGGCATCAATCACCCCCATCAAAAATGTCGGTGACCAAGGGCGTACTGGCACCAAGCTCGCGCTCCCTGTGAACTCGGCAACTGGAATAGGCAGCCGGTATCTGACGTCGCGCTTTCGGCGCGGCCGGCTAAGAGGCGGAGAAGTAGTCCACCTCATTCCAGTGATCCGACGGGGCCTGAGACGAGGTCACCTGATGATATGGAGATGATGAATGCGCATTCTGATTGCTGCCGCCGTGGCGATGCTCGCCGCTGGTACCTTCGACGTTCGCACCGCGAGTGCCGCGTGGGAGTGCCAGGGTCCTGCCGCCTCATGCCTGAAGGCACAGAAAGCAAAAAGTGTACAAAAGGCTCAGCCAGCGAAAGCTGCCGGCGTTAAGAAGGCGAAGCACGCCTATGCCAAGCCGGCCAACTCTAAGAAAAAGCATGCCGCGGCCAAGAAGGGCGGCAAGAAGTCCCCAGCGGTGGCTGTCAAGGGCACCTACTCGGGCATTGCATCCTACTACTGGCAGCCCCAGCGCGTGGCTTCCGGCGGCTGGTTCAACCCGAACGCCATGACGGCCGCTCATAAGACGCTGCCCTTCGGCACGCGCGTGCACGTCACAAACCGCAATAACGGCCGCTCGGTAACCGTCACGATCAACGATCGTGGCCCCTACATCAAGGGCCGCATCATCGACCTGTCGCGGGCGGCAGCCTCGAAGATCGGCATGACTGGCTCGGGCATCGCCCCGGTTTCGGTCTCCGTAATCGGGCGCGGCTGATCTCCCGGGACTTGAGATCACATCATGAGCAACGGCGGGGCGGCAGGAGGCAAAAAAGCCTCCGCCGCCTTCGTCATATTCGGGCCTGCGAATCGGGCCAGATGGCCGGGATTGCCTTTCGTGCAGGCCCCAGGACCGACATCCCATGACGCCGACGATCCTCATCCCGCTCACCACCGTTCTGATCACAGCGTTTGCCACCACACCTGCCTTGGCCAACGCCGAGACATCGGGGTGGATCACCGAGGTGAGAGCGGCACCACCTGCCTCCCCGCGTCTCAATGGCCCCGCTCACGCCGTGGAAGGCATCGCGTCGTTCTACTGGCAGGACCAGATGACGGCCTCGGGCGAGCGCTTCGACAAGCGCGCCATGACGGCAGCACACCGCACCCTGCCGTTTGGCACCCTCGTGCGGGTGACAAACCTCTCGAATGGACGCTCGACAGTGGTGCGCATCAACGATCGTGGCCCCTTCAAGCCCGGCCGCGTGATCGACGTCTCGGAAGCCGCCGCAGAGCACCTCGAGATGCGCCAGCGCGGCCTTGTCCCGGTCAAACTCGACGTTCTCGATCGCTGACCGGCAGCACGGCATCGTTCACGCTTTCGTAGACAGATGGCTGGCAACACGCGGTAACCTCCGGTAAGTTGCGATAACATCGCAGTTTTTCCCGTGTACCGACGATGACCTCAGACAAACACACCCCTTCCCGCGGCGAGCGAAGTGCGGCCGTCCAGATGCTGCGCACCGCGCTCGTCGAAAAGAAAATGACTCAGGCCGAACTTGCCGACGCTGCCGAGTGCCATGAGAAGACGGTCCAGAACCTCCTCGGCGGGCGCACGGTGCGTGATCAGACATTGTTCGATGTCTGCATGGTGCTGGGTCTCGACTTCCAGCGCGTCAAGGAATTGTGGTTCGGTGCCATGACGGCAGCCCAGCCGATGGACCTCAGGGGCGAAGGCGGCGTTGTCGCCCCCGTCTACATGGGGGCCTACACCCGTGCGGGCGTGGATCACTATATCGGCAGTTACCTGACCATCCGTCCCGCATTCGCCGCGTCCGCAACGATTGTCGCCTATCGCACCGACATCGTCTGGGACCCCGAATGGCCTTCGCTGCTGTTCGAAGAGCGCGACCGGCCCGACGCGCCGTTCTCTCATCGCGGCCGGCTCTACATTCCCTCCTCGTCGATGTTCATTCATCTCGTCTCACTGACCAAGGGCGCAATGCGCATGGTCTTGGTCTCCCAACTCGACACGATGGGAGAAATGCGCGGCCTCATCACGACACTCAACAAGCAGGGCCGGAACTACGTGCCGGTCAGCGCCCCCATCGCCTATCTGAAGCGCACCGACCTCAAGGGCGTAACGCTCGGCGAGATCCCCCTCAGCGATCCCGACTACGAGGAGTATCGTCGTATCCTGACCGAAACGATGTCAGAAGGGTACGCGCGCCTCGTCGAAGCCTGACCACGCGGACCTAACCCGCCGGGTCCATGATGGCGATCGCCTCTGGTGTGATCGATACGGCGATCTGCTGACCCGGCGCGAGACTTAAGCGTGACATGGCGCGCATCGACACCTTGGCCAGCAGCGCATGCTCGATGTCCGCAACACGGATCGCGACCGAAGCGTGGTCACCGAGGAGGACCGTTTCCTCGATCTGCCCCCGGACGACGTTCTGCATCGCACGCTTTGTCTCCTCGCCCGGACGCAGAACGACGACACTGTCTGCGGGGACGGCGATGCTGACCCGGCGACCGCAGGCAAACGCAGTCGGCATGACCGACTGCAGGGCGATACCGTGCCAATCGAGAAGCGTTCCCCTGTCTGCGCCGTCACCCTGGACCACAACAGCATCGAAAATATTCTGGTGCCCAATGAGGCGGGCAACCGTTGCTGTCGGCGGGCGGGTGAGCAGTTCAACAGCAGGCGCGAGCGCAAGCTGCCGGCCGTGGTAGAGCACGGCGATACGATCGGCGAGTGCGGCTGCCTCACCCAGATCATGCGTGACGAGCACCATGGGGATCGAAAGCGAACGCCTGAGGATTGCCAGCTCGCGTTTCAGCCGTTCGCGCGTGATGTGATCGACGGCGGAGAACGGCTCATCCAGCAACAGCACACGCGGCGAACGGGCAAGCGCACGGGCCAGGGCCACGCGCTGCTTCTGGCCGCCTGAAAGTTGGTGCGGGCGGCGGGCACCCAGCCCATCGAGATTGACGCTGGCGAGCAGCCGGCGCGCTTCATCGCGGGACGCTGCCGCCGGTCTTCGCCCCAGTGCGAGGGCCACATTGTCCTCGGCCGTCAGATGGGGAAAGAGCGCATAGTCCTGAAACACAAGGCCGACATGCCGGCTTTGTGGCGTCAGATTGATCGACCGCGCGCTGTCAAACCACGTCTCCCCGGCGACCGTGATCCGTCCCTCGCGCATCTCGACGAGGCCGGCGATGGACCTCAGCACCGTGGTTTTTCCCGCACCCGATGGGCCAACAAGTGCAAGCACCTCGCCCGCTGCACATGTGAAATCAACGTCGATTGCGATTGGCCCGTCCTGACGGAGACACACCGTCAGGCCGGGCGATCGCCGCGGCTCACAGGGCTCATCCATGGATGCCCGCCCGCCGCCGCGCGATCAGATGGATGAAAGCGATGGCGAGGAAGGAGAACGCCAGCAGCGTAGCAGCCATCACACCCGCCTCCTCCTGACGGAACGCCTGCATCCGGTCGTAGATTGCGATTGAGAGCGTTTGGGTCTCACCGGGAATATTGCCACCGATCATGAGGATCACACCGAACTCACCCATCGTGTGTGCAAACGTGAGCGCCAGCGCGGTGACAACACCGGGCCAAGCGAGGGGCAACTCGACGCGCCGGAACGTCTCGGCATCGGACAGCCCGCTGACCCAGGCGGCCTCGCGCACATTGGGCGGTATCGCTTCGAATGACCTCTGAATGGGTCCGACGGCGAATGGCAGATTGACGATCAGCGAGGCGACCACCAGTCCCTCGAACGAAAAAATCAGCGGCGCGCCCAGGAACTTGCCAAGTGCACCGCCCAGCGCGGTCTGCGGCGACAGCCCGACGAGCATGTAATAGCCCAGCACGGTCGGAGGCAGAACGAGAGGCAGCATCAGCGCAGCCTCCAGGAAGGGCTTACCGCGGAACTTCGACCAGGCCAGAATCCGGGCAAACATCAGCCCGATCGGCAAGATGACCACGCACGTCACCGCCGCGAGCTTCAATGACAGAGCAAACGCCGTCCAATCCATTTCGGGGGCCCAGGTGTCCGTTGCGCCGGATGAGCCCCTATTCAGGCATGCCGAACCCGTAGCGCGCAAGCAGGTCGCGCGCCGGAGCCGTCAGCATGAAGTCGAAGAGCGCCCGCGCCGCTTCGGGTGCCCCGCGCGCCAGTACCATGCGTTGGTGAAGCGGAGCGTGCCAATCCAAGGGGATCAGCGCATGGTCGGCCGTGTCGCGTACCGCAGGCGCCAGCGCGATCGCATAGGCCGTGATGCCCCCCTGGGCAGCCCCTGTCAGAGCGAATTGGGCCGCTTGCGCGACATTCTCGCCGAAAACCAGACGCTGTTGGATCCGATCCCACAATCCCTTGCGCAGCAGCACCTCCCGCGCCCGGGCCCCATAGGGCGCATGTTCCGGGTTCGCGATGGCAAAGCGGACCATCCGCCCATCTGTCATCGCCGCATCGAGGTCGGCCAGATCCTCGTCGGCACGCATGCGCCCACCCTTTGGCACCACGAGCGCCAGCCGTCCGCGCGCATAGAGTGCGCCACGTCCTTCGGTCAGCCCGCGCCGGACAAGATCGAGCGCCAGTTCCTCGTCCGCCGAAAGAAAGAGCGCAATCGGCGCTCCTGCGCGAAACTGTGAGGTGAAGTGGCCCGACGACCCGAATGACACGCGCACGGTGTGCCCGGTCGCAGCCTCGAAGGCCGTCAGGATTTCGGGCATGACGAACTGCAGGTCGGATGCAGCAGCGACGAGAGGCGCATCATCCCGTCCGCGGGCTTCCTGCACAGCGAGCGGCCCTGAGACGCCCATGAGGGTGACAACCGCAAGGAGCCAGTGCCGCATACCCCGCATGAAAGCTAATCCTTAGACCAGGCACCGGCATTTTCTGCAGTACCGCCGTTCGACTGGGGTGACGGCAACAACGCAACATCATTAGCGATCCCGTTGACCGGGTGTTCCACCGGCGCACGTTCGATGGGGAGAATGCCTTTGCCGGATTTACCTGTTCTCACCGCTTCAAAGTGGGATCTCAAATCGACGGTGGAGCGCCGACCGATGGCCCTGCGATGACGCGCGAGCCACTTGTCGGCTTCCGTCCGGCCCGCCGCGTGCAGGTGCATCAACAGCGCAAGGTCCGGGTTCATTTTCGTTTCGTCGGACAGAACACCCGTATAGGGGGCCGCCTCAACGAGATGAAAACGGTGCAGCGCCAGTTTGCGCAGCCGGCTGATGCGTGATCGAACCGCCCCGCGCATCGCCTCGCGTGCGGTCTCGATGATCTCGACATCGCGGATGAGCGGAGCGTTGAAAGTCAGCCTGTTGACGTGCGCTTGAATCTCGCGCGCGCCTGTTGGCAAGCCTTCCTTTTTCAACGGGGAGAGCTGAACGATCAGCGTGTCGGAAACCGGGCTCTCCATGGCGAGCGTGACGAGATCTGGGTTGGCCGAGAAGCCGCCATCCCAGTAGGCGACGCCATCGATCTCGACCGCATGATGAAGCGTCGGCAGGCACGCCGAGGCCAACACCGCATCGACAGAAATCTCCTCGCGGCGAAACAGACGCGCTTCGCCCGTCGCCACTTCGGTCGCTGCGATCAGAAGTTCGATGGGCGAGGCCTTGCGAATGCGCTCGAAATCGATCGTGTCCGTCAGCAGCCGCCGCAGGGGGTCAAACCCGAGCGGATTGAACTCGTACGGCGACCACAGCCGGGCGAGCTGCGCCAGAGGGGCTGACCGGCTCATCGTGAAAAGAAGCGGGTTGATGCGCAGAAGATCAGGCACGCCCGCCCTGTGCACGGCCTGCCAGACTTCCAGCAGTTTTGCGCGGGCCGCCTCACGGCTGCCTTCAGCGAGACCGGCCGCAAGCGCGGTCGCATTGATGGCGCCCGCGCTCGCAGCACTCACCCAACCGAAGGTGAGCGTTTCATCTTCGAGCAGCCGGTCAAGCACGCCCCATGTGAAGGCGCCATGTGTGCCACCTCCCTGCAAGGCGAGATTGATTTTGGATTTGCGACGGAACATGTCCACGCGCTGTGCGCCCCCGGATTGTGATGAAGAATAGCCCGAGTTCATCGAACCGTCTGCATCATGTTCCCGGCTGCTGACCGAATGATGTCAGTACGGCGACCGGAAGCACCGCAGGGATGCCGCCAATCTCACCGACAGCGGCAGAAACCCCGTAGACATTGGCAATTTGGGCTTCGGTCAAAACGTCGCGTGTCATTCCCGCCGCAGCTATCACGCCGTTTTTCACAAGAAGTGTTCGTGGGCAATAGCGCAATGCGAGCGACAAATCATGCAGCGCCACAACCACAGCCCGGCCTGACGCGGCAATTCGCTTGAATGTCTCAAACAGTGCCAGCGCATGCGCGGGATCGAGACCCGCTGCCGGTTCGTCAGCCAGAATGATGCCCGTATCCTGCGCAAGTGCACGCGCGATAAGCACACGCGCCCGCTCGCCTCCGGAAAGCTCCGAGATGATGCGATCGGCAAGCTCTGTCGTATCGGTCGCGCGCATGGCCGCCGCGATGTGGTCATGGTCACACGCGCTCTCTCCCCGCCCTGGACCCGATCCATGAGGGAGCCGGCCGAGCGCCACGACGGCCGAAGCCTTGATCGGCCAATGGACGGTGCGATCCTGTGGCAGGTACGCAATCCTGCGCGCGATTTCGGAAGGACGAAGCTTTGCCAACTGGCCGCCATCCACCCGAACCTCGCCCGCCGAGACAGGCGTCAGACCCGCCAGCGCGCGAAGAAGAGTCGACTTGCCCGCACCATTCGGTCCAGCAACCGCGACCAGGTCACCAGGGGCAATCGCAATGGAAACATCGTTGAGAACAAGACGGCCAGCAAGCCTTACGGCGATCGCACGCGCTTCCAGGACCGGAGATGGAGCCGGGTTGGTCATGGCGTCAGCTCCGTGCGGGTTCGCACCACCAGCCACAAGAAAAACGGCGCACCGATGAGCGCCGTCAGCACACCCAGACGCAGATCGCCCATCGGCGAGGCCAGCCGCAACGCCACATCGGCGAGCAGGACGAGCGACGCTCCACCCAGAAAACTCGGCACAAGCAGCCGGCGCGGTTCGCTACCGACCCACGGCCGCAAGAGATGCGGCACCACCAGACCAACGAATGCGATGGCGCCACACACAGAGGTCGCCGCACCAACGGCCAAGGCTGTTCCCCCGACAACCCTGCGGCGCAAGGCATTCGGATCGACACCGAGATTTTGCGCTGCGGCCTCTCCGAGCGTCAGGGCATCAAGCTCCCGCCCGGTGGTTATAAGCAGCGCAGCCCCCGCCAGCATCAGTGGCCCCGCCAACCAGACGTGGACAAGGGAGCGATCAGTCAGCGAACCCATCAGCCAATACAGCATCTCGGACGCCGCGAACGGATTGGGCGCCAGATTGAGAGCAAGTGCCGTCAGCGCGGCGGCTAGACTTGAAACTGCGACACCGGCGAGGATCAGCGTGACAGGTCCCGTTCCCCGCCCGGCCAGCGTTGTCAGGACAAGAGTTGCGACGGCGGCTCCGAAAAGCCCCGCCATCGGCAGCGCGAGGGCCAGACCTTGCGCGATGCCGGAATGGATCGACACCACCGCGCCCAGCGCCGCGCCGCCAGAAATGCCCATGATGCCGGGCTCCGCCAGCGGATTGCGCAAATAGCCCTGAAGCACAGCGCCTGAAAGCCCCAGCGTGCCGCCGACCAGCAGGCCCAGAATCGCGCGTGGCAGACGCACTTCCGTAAGAATCATCGTGCGCACATCGCCTGATCCAGCAATCCCGAAACCATCAGCTCCAACCCCGAGCGACAGCGCGAACGCTACCGCCGTCACGATGACCAAAAGGACGACGGGCGAGGGGCGCGACATCATGGTGCAGCGGCGGGATGGGCGACCCGCATCCGATGGGCGTTGATACGCTCCACGGCATCCAGAATGCGAGGCGTTCCACACAGCCATTCCGGCAACGGAACGTGGACCCCGGGGCGCCGCGACTGAAGATCGATGAATGCCGGATGACGCAGATTGTCTCCGAGCACGGTGCGGAAGTCGGCGGCAGAGTTCGCAAGCACAATGAGGTCGGGCGGATCTGCGAGCAGGGATTCCAGCGGCAGCCGGCCGCCCGGCCCCAGACGCGCGATGGCCGCCTGGTTGACGTACCCCGCCGTCTCGATCGCTTCATTGAGGAGGCTGCCTGGGACCGCAGCAAGGCTGTTGACCTGTATGGCAACCGCGCGTGCCCGCTCCCCTGCGGGCGCACGTGTCCGAACACCGGCGAGGCGCTGATCGAAATCGCGGATCATGCGCTCGCCACGATCGTGCGCGCCGGTGAGGCGAGCGATCGTACGCACGAGATCACGGATCGCCTCGAAGCTGGAGGCCATCGGCACCACCTCGACACGCCGCCCGAGCCGGCGCAGGAGATCCACGGTCGCAGTCGTCGTCCACTCGCCGGCCAGAACGAGATCCGGATTAAGTCCGATCACCTCCTCCGCACTGCCACGCAGCGATGGAATGCCGCGTGCTTCGCGGTGAAAGAGCGACATCGAGGGATCGCTTGCCAGGAAACTCACACCCGCGATCCGCTCTCGTTCGACAAGGCCGAGAACAATCTGATCAACGCACAGATTGAGGGAGACGATACGCTGCGGTCGTGATGCTCCATCTTCGGCAAACGCCGGCCGCACCGGCGCGAACGCCAGCACCCCGGCGGCAAGAGCCGCCAGGGTGAACCGCCAACACGCGCATGTCAGTCGATGCGATATCACTGGCTTTAATGCTCTCCGTGCCTCAGATCACCGTCCCTCGGCCCAAGCGCGAGTCGCGGCCTCTTCATACGTCAGCCTGACACCGACGTAGGCTGCAACATCGGCCGTCGCGAAGCCAAACACCTCCTCGTAGTCCTGGTTGAGAAGGTTCTCGACACGGCCGTAAAGTTCAACGCCCGGCATGACTTTGTAGGACGCGGCGGCATTGACCAGCCAATAGTCCTCCAGTGTCACGAAGGACGCAGGGAAGGTTGCGAAGTTCTTGTCCGGCATCTCGCCATTGTAGATAGCAGCAAGATTGACGTTTCCAGCACCGTTGGCGAAGACATAGTTGACGTCGAAGCGGCCCGAATGGGGTGCGCGCCGGATTTCCCCCTGACCGTCAGGATCGATTGCGTCAAGCCAGGTGTAAGCGGCGCCCAGCGTGATCTCGCGGCTCACTGCGAAGCGGCCGGACAGCTCGATGCCCCGCCGCTCAGAAATGCCGGCAAGGTTCACAGGAAAGAAGAAACCTTCGATCTTGTTTTCCAGATCGGCTTCGAAATAGGTCGCATCAACGATCAGCCGCCCCGGCATCAGATGAAACTCGATACCGGCGTCCCAGCCGAAACTTTCCTCCGGCTTCAGGTCGGGATTGGGCGTGAAGAAACCCGGGATCGTCCCGAACTGATCAAACATCGTGGGGAATTTCACCGCCGTGCCGACACTCGCGTGCGGGCGCAGGCCCCATGGCACAAGATCCAATGATGCACCCGTGCGCCACGTGGTGAAGTCCTCGAAGCTGTCGTTGTCGTCGCGCCGGACCACGCCGGTGACAAACAAACGCTCGGCAAACTCACCCTGGTACTCGACAGCGTAGCCCTCGCGCCGGCGCACGTTCTCGGTTCCATCGGCCGGAAAAGGAAAAAACGGGTTGGCTGAGAACGAGGTCGAGACGAACGTCTCCTCCTCGTGATCGATGAAGCCGGTGAGCGCATGACGCATCGATGGACCCGTCTCAAAACGCCCGGTTGCCTGATACGCATACGTTGTGCGCTCGCCCCGGTTACCGGTGAAGAAAAGCGATACGGGATCGGTATCACTGCGCTCCGCTTCACTGCGGGAAATGCGCGCGACCTGTGTCAGGGCTCCCCCGAACGTGTCCCACGTCAGCTTCATTCCGCCAAGCCAGGTATCCTCGGCAAAGGTGATCGCAGCGTCTGTCTGGCGCCCGGTCAGGAAGTCGTCGGTATCGCGATCGCCGTCCTCGCGCACCTGACGCAGCGACAGATCGAGAACCAGACCTGGCGCGATCTGAACCCCACTGCGCAGGTTGAATGTCGTCAGGCGCGCGCCGTCGTCCTCATTGCCCGCCGACGAAATATTGAACCCATCAGTCTGGCGTCCGCTGTAGGAGATGGAACCCCAGATGCGCTCATTGCCGGCCGATGCACGCACACCGCCCGCGCGCGTCCTGAACGAGCCCAACGTCCACGCGCTCCTCGGGCACCTGCTCGGGGTGCAC
>CAZZPH010000072.1:0-10521 GCA_964655725.1 uncultured Hyphomicrobium sp. | reverse complement strand
CCGCCATCAAGGAAATCCAGGCTCGTTACCGCTCGCGGTTCGATCTCGCCAAAGGTCTGAAGAACCTGTTCGAGGGCACGCCTGCGGTCGTCGAAGTCTGGGGCCAGCACTGACCGTCGAGGTCGGGATACTCAGACCCCAAACGGGCGGCGATGAACAGTGCATCGCCGCTCACCAAGGGGCCGCCTCACCCAACGCAAAGGGGCTGCCCGATGTGCAGCCCCTTTCTAATTTCGGGCCCTTCGGTACGCCCGCCTCTGGACGGCCCGATTCTGACCCACAGCAGATTTTCGTGCAGCGCAACACTGCGTTAAGTGCGTCAGCTTGCGCACACACGCAGCATATTCACCGCAGAATAGCCCCTTCGCCATCAAGATGTCTCGCGGGAACAACACGAATGTGGTACGCGGCCCGAGTTCGGCGATCGATCCATCTCACAAAACCGGAAGCATAACACCGTGCCTCATGCCACCGCCCTTGCGCCTGCCACGGCGCCTCAGCCCTGGGACCCAGATCGCGCACCCTCTCATCAACATCAGGACAATGATCGCCAAACCCTCAAAGAGCAGGCTCGGCGGCTAGCGGCCCATTGCGCAATCTATCGCGGCGCAGACAACCGGCGCGCTGTACAGCAGATCGTGACGACGGCAGTGCCGTTCGCCGTGATCGTGACGCTGATGTTCCTCTCGCTTCCGGTGAGCTACCTACTGACACTCCTCCTCGCCATACCTGGAGGGCTGCTCCTCGTCAGGTTCTTCATTATTCAGCACGACTGCGGACATGGGTCGTTCACAACCAGTCGTACCATCAATACCTGGATCGGCCGGGCGATGAGCCTGCTGACCGTGACACCGTACGATCTCTGGCGTCGCGAACACGCCCAGCATCACGCGACATCCGGGCACCTGGAAAAGCGTGGGGTCGGTGACATCGATACGCTGACCGTCTCGGAATGGCGGGCCCTGTCAACTCTCGGTAAGCTGCGCTACCGGCTTTATCGCAATCCGGTGATCCTGTTCGGTTTGGGCGTTCCATTCTATTTCATGATCATTCAGCGCCTGCCGTGGTTCCATCCCTATCCCGCGCGCGACACCTGGAAGAGCATCCTGGGGCTCAATGCTGCTTTGATCGCCGTCTACGGGACGCTTGGTGCATTGACGGGGTACGCCAATCTCTTCTGGGTCGCCTGGCCACTGCTTCATGTCGCCGCCGCAACGGGCGGCTGGCTGTTCTTCATCCAGCATCAGTTCGAGGAGACGGTCTGGGAATCGAGCGACGATTGGACATTCCAGGTCGCGGCCCTGTACGGCAGCTCATACTATGCGCTGCATCCGGTTCTGAACTGGTTCACCGGCTCGATCGGCCTTCACCACATCCATCACCTCAACAGCATGATTCCGAACTACAAACTCGCGGAATGTCTGAATGGCCACGCCGAGCTTCAGACGATGAACCGGATCACGCTGTGGGAAAGCTTCCAGTGCGCCAAGCTGAAGCTGTGGGATGAAGAGAGCCGCCGTCTCGTGACATTTGAAGAGGCAGCCGCCTGAGCTTGGAAACAGGGGCCGCGCGCATCTGATGTTCCATCAATCGACGGCCGGCGCACGCGCCCACTCCTCGTCCCAGACGGTGTAGCCTGAGGCGTCGCGCGCACTCAGAGCCTCCACGACGGCCATGTTGTCGAAGCCAGGCAGACGGACCTGCTTGGTGCGCACAAGCTCATGCTCTCCCGGCACGCCCATGGGCACCTCCACGATCCGATGATGCTCACGATCCTGGAGCACCCAGACGAATTCAGGGCGGTCGCGCGCAGGGCCGCCTGCCAGAAGGTCGACAGCGGACAGCATCGTCCATTCAAGCACATCAGATGGCTCGCCCTGTCGCTCCACCACAATGCGGTCATTGTCGGAAAGGACGCGCACGTCGGCGGAGGGCGGCTCGGAAGGAAGCGCCCGTTCGGTCCGGCTACCAAACAGCCAATGGAACCACTCATGCATGTCCGGCCTCATATCCAGAAGCACCCACTCTCCGAGTGTGGGGAGAGGAGCCTGAGGTAGGCTGGGACTCACAGATTACGCCAAAGTTCCGGGCAGAGCGATGATCAAGCCGCGACTTGCCGGCGCAGGCCAGGGCGCGCATCGCGAACCTCGGCATCCACCTCCGCTTCATATTTAGCGAAGTTTTCCGAGAACATAGCGACCAAGGCTGCAGCCGTCTGGTCGTAAGCCTTGGGGTCGGCCCATGTCTCGCGCGGCGTCAGAATTCGCGCATCAACCCCCGGCGCCGTGACCGGCACTTCGAAACCGAAAAGTGGATCGGTCCGCATCGGCTGACCTTTGAGCTGATCGGACAAGGCCGCATCGAGAAGTGCGCGCGTGACCTTGATCGGCATGCGGCTTCCGGTGCCGTACTTGCCGCCCGTCCAGCCTGTGTTGACCAGCCAGCATTCCACATCGTGCTCTGCGATCAGCCGGCGCAACAGACGGCCATAAACTGCAGGGTGACGCGGCATGAACGGGGCCCCGAAACACGTCGAGAACGTCGCCTGCGGCTCCGAGCCCATGCCCTTCTCGGTGCCGGCGACCTTGGCCGTGTAACCCGACAGGAAGTGATAGACGGCCTGGGCCGGGGTCAGCCGCGCGATGGGCGGCAAAACGCCGAAGGCATCGGCCGTCAGCATGACGATTTTGCGCGGATGGCCCGCCGTGCCCGTAACGCTGGCATTCGGGATATGCTCGAGCGGGTAGGCCGCGCGGGTATTCTCGGTCAGGCGCCCGTCGTCGAAATCGGTCTCGCCGGAAGCCGGATCAATGGCGACGTTCTCCAGAACGGCCCCGAAGCGGGAGGATGCCGCGAAAATCTCAGGCTCCGCCGACTTGGAAAGGCGGATCGTCTTGGCGTAGCACCCGCCCTCGAAATTGAAGATGCCGTTTTCCGACCAGCCGTGCTCGTCGTCGCCGAGCAGCGTGCGCTGCGGATCGGCGGAAAGCGTTGTCTTGCCGGTGCCGGACAGCCCGAAGAAGACCGTGCTGCTGCCGGCAGCATCCACGTTCGCCGAACAGTGCATGGGCATCACGTTCTTCTGCGGGAGCCGGTAGTTGAGATAAGTGAACACGCTCTTCTTGATCTCACCGGCATAAGACGTGCCGCCGATCAGCACGATGCGCCGCGTCAGATTGAGCGCGATGACCGTTTCGCTGCGCGTGCCGTGATAATCAGGCGCGGCGCGGAAGCTTGGCAAGGCGACAATCGTGAGCGCAGGTTGGAACTGATCGATCTCTTCAGCGCTCGGGCGCCGCAGAAGGTGACGGATGAACAGCGCATGCCAAGCGTACTCGCACAGCACGCGCACGGGAAGCCTGTGCACCGGATCGGCACCCGCGGCCAGATCCTGCACGAACAGTTCCTTCAGTTTCGCAAAAGCAAGGAAATCGTGCAGCAGCCGATCGAATTGCTCCTCCGACATTGCCTTGTTGTTGTCCCACCAAATTGCAGGATCGGTGTCGGCATCGCGGACGATGAACTTGTCGTGGACGGAGCGGCCTGTGTGCTGTCCCGTCTCAACGACAAAGGCACCCGACGCCGCTAAGCGCCCTTCATTGCGCCGGATTGCGATCTCCACCAACTCAGGGACCGTGTTGTTGATGGAGAGCTTGCGGCAAGCGTTGAGCGGGAAGGTTTCAGGCAGCATCGATAACCTGGTTCATGAAGATTGTTGTCGGCACCGCCAGCGTTCCGCCCGAAACCGACCTTCGGATGGTGCTGGATCATGGCCACGAAAACGACGGCAATACCTTAACATGAGTCCGGGCACCACAATCGCGGGCAGCCTCGGAATTTGTACTTATCGGTGAACGCTTTCGTCGGCCGGCGTGATGCGGGTGGTAGAGCCGATCGATAGCCAACTCAAGCCATGCCAAAGTATAGTCCAGGGCGAAGCAGACCCCAAAATTCAGTCCTCAGGCCGCCTTGCGCGCGCCTGTGCGGCCAGACTGGCCAGCATCCGGCGCGCATCGGGGGGCGTTCGGATGGGCGAAGAAAAAACGATGCGCAATGCGCGCCCGGGTGCGACAAGATCGCAGCCTTCCGGGTCGATGCCCGCCATGCGCCATTGACCGGGTGCGGCTGGCTGGTCTGTTGCGTGCTGGACATAAAGCGCAACGGCGTCGGCATGGTCCGCGTTCATATGCGCGATGATATCGTCTTCGGCAGCGATCAGGTCTTCGCAGCCCTCCAACTCGATCAGGACCTGCTGAGGACCAAGATCGACGATACGTCCAAACCCTCCCACGAGATGCGCACCGGCGACATCAAGGCGGTAGAAGGAGAAATCGGCAAACCCCGCATACAGGTCCGCCTCCGGGTGGCGTAAGAGATAACGGCGCCGATACGTCGCAGCCTGAGCCTGGGCCAGATGACCCAGCACCGTCACCCGTGATGCCTGAAGTGGATCACCCTCCGGCCGCGCTGCCTCGATCAGCAGGCTGGCGCGCGGATCGGCCATCAGGTTGCGCGTGTGGCGCGCCAAGCGCGATAGGAGCAGAAGAGGAGCGCCGCTGGAATCGGTCGCGACGGAGACCAGCGAAGCATAGGGAAAGCCCGTTGCCCGATCGATCGTCGCCAGACTGGCCGTAGTTGCGGACCTCACCAAGCTGCGGACAAGCGCGCCCGACGCTTCGGATTGTGCCTCGTTTTCTGTGGGTTCGCTCATGTTCATCCGTGCTGGCAGGATATGGGTGCTAGGTTTGCTGGCGCCGTTCAGCTAGGGTTCAGCACGCCTGTCCGACTTTGACCCCGCCACAATTGATCCAAGTTGGGGCCATAATGCGAACGGGGCCGTGCGTGCTGAGCACGCAGAGCGCCGGCAAGCAGCTTAGGTGACGGGAACGAACAGGAACAGGTGTCATGAAGGAAAAGACCACGATCGCGCTGGTCGATGATGAGCGCAACATCCTGAGCTCCCTCGGCATGGCGCTGGAGGCGGAAGGTTACAAGGTGCGCACCTACAATGACGGCGCATCAGCTCTGGAGGCCCTCACCGAGGAGCCCGCGGACCTTGGAATATTCGACATCAAGATGCCGCGAATGGACGGGATGGAGCTGTTGCGCCGGGTGCGCCAGCAGTCCGACATGCCGGTTATTTTCCTCACTTCCAAGGACGAGGAGATCGATGAGCTGTTCGGACTCAAGATGGGTGCGGACGACTACATCACCAAACCGTTTTCCCAACGCCTCATCGTGGAGCGGGTGCGGGCGATCCTGCGCCGGTTCGGCCCGAAGGACGCCCAGACCTCGGCCCCCGAGGTTGCGCGCACTCTGGAACGGGGCAAGCTCAAGCTCGATCCGGAGCGTCACACGTGTCACTGGGACAACCGGCCGGTCACGCTGACGGTGACGGAATTCCTGATCCTTCAGGCGCTGGCCCAGCGCCCGGGCGTGGTTAAGACCCGCGACGCGCTCATGGATGCGGCCTATGATGATCAAGTTTATGTTGACGACCGGACCATCGACAGCCACATCAAGCGCCTGCGCAAGAAGTTCAAGCAGGTCGACGACGACTTCGATGTCATCGAGACCCTCTACGGGGTCGGCTACCGCTTCAAAGAAGCCTGAGGCCTCCTCGCCTTAGAGGCTTATGAAGCCAGATCGAGCCGCCCGCCCCGACGCGCTTGTGCCCGCCGACGCACCACCACTGCCATCACTTGGTGTGGCGTGCGCAGGGTTCCGGAGGAGCGATGTGACGCTCGAAACGCAAGATGTGCCCCGCAGTGGCGGCTTTCTGGAGGGCGTGCGGGCCGCGGGCCGTAGCCTCGCACGCAACGCTCGCGTTTTGCGCGCAGTGAGGCTGCGCCGCCGCATCGCGCGTGCGGGTCTGTTTCAGTACATCTCGGGCAATCTCGTTCGCCGGATACTCCTCGCCAATCTCGCCGGATTGGCGATCATGGTCGGGGGCATTTATTACCTCAGCCACTATCACGAATGGCTTGTCGAAGCGAAAAAGGAATCCCTGCGCACGCAAGGTGAACTCATTGCTGCCGCCATCGCGAGCGACGCACGGGTGGAACAGGGCACGATCGAGTTCGAGATCGACAAAGTCTCGCGGCCGAACAATGCTCGTGTGCCGTTCCGCGACGATGGGTTTGCTGCGCTTCAATTGTCGATCCGGCCCGAACGCGTCACACCCATTCTGCGCAGGCTCATCCAGCATACCAAGAACCGGGCGAGGATTTATGGCCGGGACGGAACGCTGATTGTCGATTCAGCGACGTTCCTGACGCGCGGACAGCTGACCCGCCCGCAGACCACCACGACCACGGTAAAGCCGAAGAACTTCTGGACCCGGCTCACCGCATTCATGATCGACAAGCATCTTCCCGTCTACAAGGAGATCGGCAACGCCAAGGGCACGGCCTATCCGGAAGTTCGCGCCGCGTTGGAAGGCCAGGCGACCCCGCTGCTCCTGCTCGATTCCAATAGCGAGCAGCTCGTTTCGATGGCGGTACCCATCCGGCGGGCGAATGCAACATTCGGCGCGCTCTTACTGTCCACACGCCCAGGCGAGATCGAAAAGACACTTGCCCAGGAGCGTTCGCGCATTTTCACGCTCGCCATCGTCGCATTGCTCGCGACCATCATCTCCTCGCTGCTTCTGGCGCGCACCGTGGCCGAACCGATCAAACGGCTGTCGGCCGCCGCCGAGCACGTCAGCCGCAATATCAATGCCCGTCAGGAACTGCCCGACTATTCGGAACGCAACGACGAGGTGGGCCAACTCGCCAAGGCCTTCCGCGCAATGACCGCAGCGCTCTACCGCCGCATCGAGGCAAGTGAGAGTTTTGCTGCCGATGTTGCGCACGAACTCAAGAACCCGCTCACGGCAGCCCGCTCCACCGCAGAATCACTCGTCTACGCCAAGACGCCCGAGCAGCGCGATGAATTGGTGCGCCAGATCCAGAACGAGTTGAAGCGGCTCAATCGCCTCATTTCCGATGTGTCCAATGCCTCGCGGCTCGATGCCGAACTCGCGCGTCAGGCGATGACGCCCATCAGCGCGGCGGAGGTGGTGGAAAGCGTGGCGGGCATTTTCCGCGACATCCTGTCCGAGGACGATCGCAAGGTCCGTGTCGCGAGCGAGGGCAATGCGCAACCCTCCTCCTTCATGATCAGCGGCAACAGCGGCCGGCTGGCACAAGTGGTCACCAACCTCATCGACAATGCCGTGTCGTTCTCGCCTCCCGGCGCGACCGTTACCGTCCGGTTGCGCGAGGCGCCCGCTCATGTGGACATCATCGTGGAGGACGAGGGACCCGGCATTCCAGACGACCGGCTCGCCATCATATTCGACCGGTTTTATACCGACCGGCCGCAGACGGAGGCGCTGCGCGGGAAAAATTCGGGCCTGGGGCTTTCGATTTCACGCGAGATCGTGAGGTCCCACGGAGGGGAAATCTGGGCAGAGAACCGCGCAGGACCCGCCGCAGGGGCAACCGGGACACAACCAACGGGGGCGCGATTCGTGGTGCGCCTGCCACGTCTGATCGTAACGGCACGGGGAGGTGCGGGTGGGGGACGGCGCTCCTGATCTGCGCATTCACGCAACAGCGGTCTGCCTGGGCAACCAGGCCGCCTTGCTGCGCGGGCCGTCGGGCGCGGGCAAATCCGACCTCGCATTGAGGTGTCTCGACCGCGCAAGTGGCAGTGCTGAGTCACTCCCCATGAACCTCGTCGCCGACGATCAGGTCATCATCACGCTCAGGAGCGGCGTGCTCCTTGCCGCGCCACCCGAGCCGCTCGCGGGGCTGCTCGAGGTTCGCGGGGTCGGGATTGTAAGCTTTCCCCACCGCGCGCCGGTCCCACTTGCCCTGATCGTCGATATCGTTAACAGCACTGAAATCGAGCGCTATCCGGACCCCTGGCCGGTGGACACCTATCTCGGCATCGCTTTGCCGGTGTTGCGGCTTGCGCCCTTCCAAGCGTCCGCACCGGCCAAAATCGCCCTGGCGCTGGACCGCCAGCCATGGCGGGCCGGAAGCGTCTGAGGCGAACGCTCCCCTGCAGGCTGGGCTGGCGCCTGAAGAAGTCCAACGCAAAGGGCTTTGACCCGCGGGCGAACAGTTGTAAGTCTGCCGCCCTCTACCGGGCTCGCGGGTGCGGTGGGACCGGGTGGTGCCTGGGGCAGGAAAGACCGCATGATTGGACTTGTCATCGTGACCCATGGGGGGCTGGCGACCGAATTTCGCGCTGCTCTGGAGCACATCGTCGGACCCCAGACGCAGTTGGAGACGGTGGCCATCGGGCCGGAAGACGACATGGGCCAGCGGCGCTCCGAGATCCTGGACGCGATCCGGCGCACGGATGACGGCGCCGGCGTCATCGTGTTGACCGACATGTTCGGCGGCACGCCCTCCAATCTGGCCATATCGGTCATGGACGAAGCCCCGGTGGAAGTCATTGCCGGCATCAATCTGCCGATCCTGGTCAAGCTTGCCAGCCTGAGGCGCGAACTGCCGATAGGGGAGGCCGTCACGCGCGCGCGCGAAGCTGGCCGCAAATACATCAAGGTGGCCAGCCAAGAGTTGACCGGCGAAAGCTGACGGTTGAAAGCTGAGCGCGCGAATGCCCGAAATCTTGAACAGCAAGCGCCCTGAAGCGGTTGTCACCGTCATCAACCGGAAGGGCCTGCATGCGCGCGCATCCGCAAAATTCGTGAAATGCGCGGAGAGCTATGAGGCGAGCGTCACCGTCACGCGCGACGGCCAATCGGTCGGCGGGACGTCGATCATGGGATTGATGATGCTGGCCGCAGGCCCTGGTTCACAACTCCATATCCTGTGCGATGGACCGGAAGGACCCGAGGCGCTGGAGGCGCTCGTCGCACTCGTCGAGATGGGCTTTGGCGAAGAACTCGCCGAGGAAGGCTGAGGCATCGACCGGAACGACGAAGGGAGCATCTCGTTTGAGATGCTCCCCCAGCCGGTGTGCAGGATCTGCTCGGATCGCGGCGCTTACTTCGAGATGTAGAGCGTCGAAATCTTGAGCGCGATGTCGCGGAACGCCTGGCGCAGGCCTTCGCCGTTTTCGGCCAGATAGGCATGCCCCGGAGTTGTCGCACAGTAGTTCATCGTGTTGATCGCCGTCGAGTTGCCGCCCAGCGCAAAGCCGACGGTGTAGACCGTGATCCCCTTCGCCTTCATGCCGTCGCACAAGGCGCGAGCCTGGACGTTCGAACTCGCGTTCGCGGCACCATTGGGAGTCGGGCGCTGAGATTCACCGGTCGAAACACCGTGGATCGTAAACTGCTGGTTGTACTCGCCGTCGGTCATCAGAATGGCAATTTTCTGCAGATCCGCCGTATCGTAGGGCTGCGGACGGCTTGCCTCG
The DNA here is from genome assembly GCA_964655725.1 of uncultured Hyphomicrobium sp. Classification (GTDB taxonomy): domain Bacteria; phylum Pseudomonadota; class Alphaproteobacteria; order Rhizobiales; family Hyphomicrobiaceae; genus JAGVSR01. Next base: position 1,140 of record CAZZPH010000072.1, on the reverse strand, counting down.
GGAAGCACGCTCGCCCACTCCGGCGAAATCATGTACCAAGCCCAAGCCGTACCCAGATGGCCTGCCGTCATACCCGTAATCGCAAGCCCATCGATCATGTTCTTAAGAGCGGTCTTGTTGTTGGAGAGGGGCATGACCGCAGACGATGCTCCGACGGCGCAGTTCACATTGCCCGAATAGCCCGTTGTGATCGACGAGTTACGCCCAAAGAGCGGCATGACGTAACGGCCGGAACCTGGGCCAGCATCCGTGTAGCGATCATTGCCCTTGCGTTCGACCACACAGTCGCGGCGCCTGAAGCCCTTGCGGCAGTTGTTCCGCCACTTGCCGCTCACCCGGCAGGAGTGCGTGGGGCCGTAGACGTTTGCCGACATCGCCGGGTCGCGTGCTGCCGTCAGCAGGTAGTTGGGCAGCCTCACCTGGGTCGAAAACGGCACGACCGCCACCTTCGACGTATACTGGCTCTGATCGTCCCAAACGACGATGTCGACGAGGTCCTTGGCCGCGTTCTTCATGTCCAGCGCCTTCTGGCCAGCCATGGAGCCGGACACGTCAAGCATGACACTGATTTCCACGCTCTTCTTGGCGTTGCCGCCGACCGCGAGTTGCGCCTTGGAATGCTCAGCAGCACTCAGACTGAATACCGGCAGCCGATCGACCCCTGCCAGCTGCATGAATGGCGTGCTGATATAAGCGGAGCCGGTCGATGTGAAGCCCAAGCCATCGTCGACGACGACGAATTGGATCTCATCGCTCTCGAGCTTGATTCGATTCCTGGTGTTCTCGCGGTAGTACTGCTCGGCCACTGCGATCGCCGCGTTCCAGTCATTGCTGGTCTGCAACGAACGCCCGCCCGCCAGCACGGCCGCGTCGATCGCGACCTGGGTTGTCTGTTTGGCGTTGAGCCAACGCCCCAGATCGACCGCTGCCCCAATCATGAAGAACATGGCGAGGCTCATCAGGCCGAACATCATTGCGATGTCACCAGCGGTGTCCTCGCAAAAGGTGCTGAGCCTCTGACGGGCATCGCGCGACCGGGCAACGACCGCGCGCAGAGCGCCCGGCATTTCCTGGTTCCAAGACTTAGAAGTGAACATAGTACGCCTCCTGCACACTACAGAATGTAGATGCAGAGTACCC
>CAZZPH010000071.1:4159-10614 GCA_964655725.1 uncultured Hyphomicrobium sp. | reverse complement strand
GACGCAAGCTGTCGAGCTGGGCAACCAGATCGCGGCGAATCTTGCCCGACGGGTCCATGCGCTGTGTCAGATCGGTGAGTTCGGGATCCTCATCTTCCAGGAGCGCGATGAGATCGGCAAGTGTCACCTCCCGGCTGTGCCGGGTGCCCAGAATGCGCAATGCCACCGACAATGTGCCGGACTGCTTCTGATGCGTGGCGGAGTTCTTCAAGTGCAGCATCTCGCCGATCGCAGCGGCGGAGAGGTTGGCCAGGAGCTGTTGCTCGTGGTCCGGCAGTTCGTTGATGCCATTCGGCAGGAGTGTGATGGAGATTGGCCGGCCTGATGCGCGGCCGGGCGTGTAGACGGCGACGTCGATCGCATCGGCGAGTTTTTCGCGTTCTCCGCGCCGTTCGCTGAATTCCTCGTCATTGGCGCGCCAGACATCCGGGTTGGCGTAGGAGCACAGGTCGCCTTTGCGGTCGATGAGAACGGCCGGAATGCCTTTCAGCAGCAATTGTTCGATCAGACACAAGGCCAGCGTCGTCTTGCCCGATCCTGATCCGCCCAGAACCGCGGCGTGGCGCTTCAAGACATCCTTATTGAGTGTGATCGGCTTGGCGCGCGCCCCGCTTTCCCGGCCTGCGAGAATGCTGGCGCCTGAGCTGCCGTTTTCATCGAGAATGACGGAGAGCGGAAGCTCATCGTCGTTGGCGGGAAGCGGCTCGCTCTCGCCCTCGCTCCACGATGATGCCCAGGGTTGAGAAGGCGCTTCGGCCGTTGGAAGAACAAGGGGCAAAGCAGGAGGTTCGATACCTGCCGGCTCTTCTGTAGCGGAGACTTGCGCAGGTTGTGGAAGGCTGCGTCCCAGAAGGTCGAGCCGCAGCAGTTGGGTGATCACAAGTGCCGCCGACATCAGGCGTGCATCCTCGAACCACGCCGCAAATCCCGGATCAGTGCGATGATGGGCGTGGAATTCGCGCACTGTCATCAGGCGCTCCCATTCGGGGATGGGAACGAGCAGTTGACGTCCGCCGGCCTCGCGGAACTTGCGCATGGCCTGAGCGGTCTGGTTCTTGCCATTGGGCGGGAAATCGGATGCGCGCAGCATGAAGCACGGCTTGCCGGCCATCGAGGACAGCACCTTGTCGAGCTGGCGCTTAAGTCCGCCGCCTTGCGTCTTCCTGTTGCATAGGAAAATGCGCATGTCGGTGGAAAGCCCCGATTTGCGGTGCCGCACCGACAGGTCGAGAGCGGGCAGATCCTCCGCCAGATCGAGCCGGCTCGCCGTCACGGTGACCTCGCCGCCCCACTCTTCGCGCGCGAGCGTCACAGCGCCGGAAAGCACATCGAGGAGTTCATGATCGTCGGAGGGAATTTCGGCCTCAGAGGCCATCTGGAACCGTTCCCACATGTCGCGATAGTCGACACTCGAGTGGGACTTGCGCCCACCGGCCGCCTCGTTGCCGCCGAAAAATCCGCCGAGCGCAGATGCCAGCGTGTGGGCCCAGCCCGCATCGGCTGCGCCAGCATCCTCCCCGGGCTCGACGGCGATCTTTTCGCGTAGGCGCGATTGCGCATGTTCCAGCAGGCGCCGCGTTGAAAGACCCCCAAACTCCTCAAAGAAGTGGGCCCCGAAAAATTGGGTCGGATCGGGAAAGCCAAGCGGGCTCGATCGCAGCGCGGCCTCGTGCTGAAGGCGCTTTGAAATAATGAGCCGGGCTTCTTCCGGCGTGCGGTTTTCCAAAAGTGCGACGGGTCCCGACTTTTCGATGCGGTCGATGTAGGACTGGGCGAGCGCCCCGCGCACCTGGCCGTAGAAATCGTCGAGGCAGGAGATGATCACAACGGCGTTCGAAAGCCTGTTGGCGATCTGGATGAGATCGCGCACGGCCTTCTGGAAGCGTTCCTCCGCGTCGTCAAAGAAGCGCAGATCCTCGACCTGATCGATGGCGAACACCAGAGCCGCACGCTCGACGGTCCAGATGAGTTTGCCGATCGAGGTTATGATCTCAAAAGCGCGGTCTTCCCCGGTGTTGGGATCGAGAGCCGCGACGGCCTGATGCGCCAGCGGCGTGAGCTGGCGGCCGTTGAGGTACTGGCGGATGCGCTGATCGATGCGCGGATCGCGGCGCTCCAGATACAGGAGAGCTCGGACAATATTGATGTCGAGTTCCTGCTCGGCGAATTTCGCAGAGGCGACGATGTCGTCGGCGAGCCGCAGCACGAGACGCGCCAGGTCGTCTTCGTCGAGAGCAGCCTCGCGCAGTTCCGTGAGATCCTTCGCCGGCAGAACTTCGCTATCTGAAACCAGACGGCTCGTCAGACGGGTGAGCGCGCTTTCGCCGGGGGTATCGGGATCGTAGGACTTCTCCAGCGAGTGCACGAGCCGGCGCAGAAAATAGTCTGCATAGTTGGAGATGTCCGGCGTCATTTGCGCGTAGCCGAAGTAGGCGCTGCCGGCGCGATGGGCGCCGGTGCGCAAGGCACGCAACAGGTGCGTCTTGCCCGCGCCCGACTGGCCGTGGAACAGGAGAATGCGCGCCTGGCTACTGGCGCCACCCTTCTGGGACAGCGACAGAAGCGTTTCGTCGAACCGCTGACGCGCCTTGCGATGCACTTCGATCACATCGACGGGATCGGCCCGCCAGATGTCGTCTTCCCAGGTGATCGAATGCTCGAAGGCATGCGCCAGTTCGTCGGCGGCCCAGCCCTGATCGGTTTCCTTTTCCATCAAATCCATGAACCCATGCTACGTCGCGGCCAGAGCCGCTTAATCCTCGATGCGCACGTAGTGCCAGACGGTGTTGCGGTCGGGCGTTGCCGATCGCTCGATTTCGGTGCGCTGGTCCTTGTTGCGTAAATCGGCGTTGGCAAGCATCAGGGCGCCCCGCTTGTGGGCTTCCGTCAGCATGCACTTGAACTCGATCTCAGAGAGGCCCCAGCTTTCCTTCTCAGTCCGCAGCCCATCCCATATGCTGGAGATGAAGGCTCTGCGGTTGCCGGGCCAGCCTTCCGCGGCACGCGCACCGATATGCTTGACGGCGGCGGCGAAATCTTCGAGCCCGGGCCGGGGCGGTGGGCCCTTCGATGGCGGCGCGCGATCGTTGGCCGGTGGCGACAGTTTGGTTGAAGGCGATGTGGTGGGAAGTGAGGCGGCCTGGGACGGTGATGCCTCGATCAGGCCGGACACGAAGCGGCGCAAGATGGCCTGACGCAAGGCGTCGGCGTCTGGCTGCATGGCACCCACGGCCTCTGCCGCCAGCTGCGCGATCAGTTTGGCGTCGGTGGCGAACTCGCGCGCCGGATTGGCGAGTTGTCCCGCAAGGGTGCGGGCCGCGTGCGAGGGCAGCCCAGCACCCTTGCGAAATCCGGCCTTGATCTTGTTGCCGAAAGCGCGCTCCAGGGCGACCAGCGCCAGTTGCGCGCGCAACTTCGCTGGTGCGATGTTTTTCTTCCCCGCAAGTCCATAGGTCTTCTGCAGGATGATTGTGCGCAGGCCTTCCGGGCGTGCGAGCGTTTTCTTGCGCGTTGCGGGGATTCCGGAAAGCCCAAGGGCTTTTCCGACGAGAGCCGCATCGCGGATCTCGGGCCAGTCCTCGAGGGATGCCGCGCCCCAATCGAGCCAGGCGGCTGCGTGCGCCGATCCGCCATCTGTTACATGAAACCGGCTTCGGGTCTCGGTGGCCAACCCGGCCGAGCTCAAGCCCTGAAGCCCCTGTTCGACGCTCGATCTCCATTCGGCGGGCGAGAGGCGATGCAGGGTCAGAGGTCCGAGTTCGCGGATGATTTCAGCCCGGGTTGCGCCGCCCCCACACGCGATGCGTGCGAGGATGAGCTCCGCGAGCGGCGTAACGCAAATGTCCGGGGCGCCGGCGACCGGTGCCTCGTTGCCGCGTGCGGGCATGGGATGGGCCTCCCTGATGCAGGACCGGACGCGCGAATCACCGGGTTTCAGACGTCACTTTGCTTAAGATTGCACGCAGTTGGAAGGGGGCGGGCACTCAAAACGGGTCTGGTGGCGGGTCGTGTGAGGCGGGCGGGCCACGCCTACGCGGATCATGGCAACGAATTTCGATCTATCGGCTGACGGATCTGTCCGTCTTTTGCCGCCCCCGTGCCCAATTCGCGACACCTTCCCTACGCTTAATCAAGGTCACCCGCTGAGGGAAAGTGGCGTCCGATCATGCGGTCACGTGCGACATGGCCAACCACCTGTCCGGTTTGTCGAATCACGTCGTGGCCGCATTTACCATTAACGGCGAGTTAACGGGTCTCTGCAATGCTCCCCGTGTTTACCGCGCGTCTTCTGGCGGGAGTGAATGGAATGTATCGCGTCGTCCTCTCAATCGGACTGGTGGTGTCGCTTGCTGCTTGCAGCATGGGCGCCCCACCCAGTGTTTCCTCGAATTACACCGGCTCGACTGCTGGAGTGTCCAAGCGCTCATCGCCCAGCGGCGCGCTCGGCGGTGATCCGGCTGCCGGCCGTCCCGCGAGTTCCGGGTCGCTCCAGAAGGTTGCCAGGCTGCAGGACCAAGCGCCGAAAGGCTCCTACGAGTCTGCCCCGAAAGGCGCGCTCAGCGATCGCGACTACACCTCCACGCACCTCGATCCGGAAAAGGCGCGGGATATCGTCAATCAGTACCGCATCGAAAACAAATTGAAGCCCTTGAAGCTCAACGCTGAGTTGACAGAGGCCGCCAAGGCGCATGCGCGGGATTTGTCCAAGTGGGACCGGATCTCCCATTACGGGTCGGATGGGTCCAATCCCTGGGATCGCGTGAAGCGCACCGGCTATCGCGCACGGCTGGCGGCAGAAAATGTCGGCACCGGACAGGTCGACTTCGAGGAAGTCATGCGCGGCTGGAAAAACAGCGCCGGACACAACAAGAACTTGCTTCTGGGAGACGCGACCGAGATGGGTCTCGCTCTCGTGCAGGATCCCAAAACCGAGTTTAAGTCGTTCTGGACACTGGTGCTCGCAGCACCGATGTGACGGCCGGCCGGATCGTCCAGCCGCCGTATGGCGCTGCTGGCGGGCTGGAGCGGATCAGGCGCTGGCCCTCAAGGGGAGATTGCGCCAGATTGCAATCTCGATCTCAAGCTTCCGGCTGGCCACGGCGTAGTTGAGCAGCGCTCCCGTCATCAGGGCGATGGACGTTGCGGTCGCTGCTCCGATCAATCCCAACGCTGGCACCAGAGCGAAATTGAGCACGATATTGACGACGGCCGTCACGATCAGAACTGCGGCACACGCCCGATGCTCTCCGAGCATGCTGAGAAGCACTTCCGCTGGCCCGAATGACGACCGGAACAAAAACCCGACCACCAGGATCATCATGACGGGATAGCCGCTCTCAAACTGTGCGCCAAACAGTGAAAGCAGCGGTTTGCCGAGAGCAAGGATCAAGGCCCCACCCACCAGTGAAGGCCAGAATGTCCAGTTTACCGCGTCCTTGACGAACCGGTGCAGCGCCTCGCGATCTCCGCGTGCATTGAGTGTCGAGAAGCGATTTGCGACAGCACTGCCCACGGCGTAGTGCACGAACATGATCAGGCTCATCGTCTTGGCCGACGCGAAATAGATCGCGACGTCCTCGGGCGTCATGTATCTCGAAATCACCAGGACATCGGTGTTCTGAAGAACGAGTTCGGCGGCAGCTACGACGAGCAAAGGCATCGCAACGCCGATCCAGATCTTGAAGTCGTAGCTGCGGTCCTGCCGGGGCACACTGGTGCGGATGCGCCGGTCGATCAGGATCGTCTGAATAACTGTCGAGACCCACGTGGCGACGATCGCGGCGCCCGCGGCCGTTTCGGCTGTCATGGGAAAGCCGAGCGTGTTCGCCGCCAGCATGGCGATGATAAGGAGCGCTGGACGCAGGATATAGGGCGGAACCAGACCGGCCAGCAGCCAGGCTTGTCCGCGGCCGATGCCGTCGTGAATCTCCGCAAGAGCGAACATCGGGATACACACGAGCGCCAGGTAGGCCGGCATCACGTAAGGGTTCGTCACGGGATCGGAGAACGCCCACAACCCGGCCATGCCAAGGCCTGCCACGACACTTCCCGAGATGAGCGCCACCGCGCGCCCGCCGCGGACCAATCCAAGGTAGCGCCCGAATTGCCCATGCTCGCGGTACTCCGGCAGGAGGCGCATCATCGTCAGGTTGAGGCCGAGGTGGGTCAATCCCCCCAGCACGAGAACCCAAGTCCAAACGAATACGTAGACACCGTAGTCGTGGCTGCCGATCCAGCGTGCCAGAAGGATCTGGGACAGATAGAGCAACGCTGCGCTGCCCACGCGCACGCTGAACGCCGACACGGCATCGCGCTGGGTCCGCGAGCGATCGTCGCGTCCCACGACGAAGTCTGCCAGCGCTTTGCGCAGCGATCCGGTCACGTTTCGTGGTCTCCAATCACCGCCCGGGCACGCTTTGCCTGGGGTCCGTCATGTGCGCAGCACGCGGCGGTCT
>CAZZPH010000071.1:0-4149 GCA_964655725.1 uncultured Hyphomicrobium sp. | reverse complement strand
TGGTCCGGCGGCCTGCCGCGTCGTCATGGTTGTGAGCGTCGTCAGAGTGCGCCAGAGGAGTTAAGATTGCTGCATACGCGCATCGGCGCGCTGACGGACGAGTTCGGCGACGCCGGCCCAGGCCCATGAGCGGCCCGCATCGCCATTCTGGCTGTGCAAACTGGCGAAAAAGTCCGCAACGTCGGCTGCCAGCCCTCCATGACGTCCTTCCAGCACCGCGGCCATGAACTCAACGTCGCGCGGGGTGGGGGTTGCGTCCTCGTCCGGGTGCCATACAGTCGGCATGCACGTGTCCTCGTTGAGTGGTCTGCGCTGCAAATGTGTTCTGCGAGGAAGCAAGAACAGCGCCAACCGGCGCCATCCGCATGAGCCGATCTCAAGGCCTCGTTTGGGGGACGATCTGCGGCGGATTTCAAGGATGTTCCGAAACGGGACGCCCGCCGGAGCCAAATCAACCGGAATGCTACGGCCCGGCGGAACAGGCCGATGTTGGCTAATTTTCGGTTGTTTTCTTGCCCGCCGATTTCTTTTTCTCGCGGGACTTCTTCTTGCTGGCCGCTGAAATTTTATCTTTGCGGGAGTCGACGGCGGGATTGCGCGGGCCGTTTCCGCAGCTCCAGGACTGGATCGTGTGCCGTACGCTCTGGGCAGGCCCGGTGCTGGCGGCAAGGGGTGTGTTGTCGATCGTGGCGCTGTTGAACAACTGCTTCCAGTCGTAGGACTGGAAGCCATGCTCGAGAAGGCTTGCGGCCCTGATCGTGCGCTCGCCACCGGACGGCTCACCCATCACGACGGCCACCAACTGCCGCCCCTCGCGAGTTGCGCTTGCGACCACGTTGAATCCCGAATCGCAGATGAAGCCCGTCTTGATCCCGTCCGCGCCTTCGAATGACTTGAGCAACCCATTGTGGGAATTGAGCCGGATCTTGCCGATCCGCATATCGGTCATGGACCAGAACGACGCATACTCGGGGAACTCCTGCACCACGGCCCGCGCCAGACGCGCCATGTCGCGCGCCGTGGTGACCTGCTCTTTTGCCGGAAGGCCGTTCGGGTTGACGAAAATTGTTCGCGACATGCCAAGCTCGCGCGCCGCACGATTCATATCGGCGACGAACTGATGTTCGGAGCCGGAAACCTTCTCGGCGATCATGACGGCGACATCGTTGGCAGACTTGATGATGAGGGCCTTCAGGGCGAGTTCAACCGACAGTTCGCTTCCGACAGGCAAGCCGATCTTCGATGGCGATTGCTGGTGGGCGTGTTCGGAGCAGGTCACCTTGTCGTCGAGGCGAAGGCGGCCGGCCTTGATCTCACGAAAAGCCAGATAGGCCGTCATGATCTTGGTGAGCGAGGCGGGATGCCACAGCTCGTCCATGTCTTCGGCGTAGAGGACCTTGCCGTTGGACGTATCGATGAGAAGGGCGGGCCCGGCGCTGGCCGGAAAGCCAATGCCGCCAATGGCGGTAGCCGCAGTCAGGAAGAGACCAAATCTCGTGCGCACCACATCCTCCGCTGAGGTGCGTCGGTTAACACATTCGGGCACTCGATCGCAACCCGCTGAGCCCGATCCAAAATCGCAGACCACACGATTTGGCATGAAGATGAGGGGATTATTCGGTGTATGATGACGTACGTTCGACGCCAATCCGCCGCTCATGACCCTGTGAGCATGTCCACGGGTGGCGGACGGTTGCGACAGAAGGTAAGGGTTGGCCCGTGATCGCCCTGCGCCAGGGCCGCATCTCAAACTCGCATGACGGCTCATCACGATGGCGGCTCTTATTGGAAACGTTCCCCACTCGACATGATGTTCACGCGACACGATCTCTTCCAGCGCCTCGCCGATCTGGGCATTGACACGGTAACGGTCGAACACGAGCCGGTCTTTTCGGTCGGCGAGAGTGCTGAGCTCTATCAGCGAATTCCCGGGGGCCACACCAAGAACCTGTTTCTGAAGGACGCCCGGGATGACCTTTATCTGGTCATTGCGCACCATCAGACGCGGATTGATCTGAAAATGCTGGCACGGGCCATCGGATCGGCGCGGCTGAGCTTTGGGCGGCCTGAACTCCTGCAGGCGACACTCGGGGTCACCCCCGGCTCCGTCACGGCCTTCGCGCTGGCCAGTGATACGGCCGGCAAGGTTCGCGCTATCTTCGACAAAGGATTGATGAACTTCGGCATTGTCAACCTTCATCCGTTGCAGAATACCGCGACAACGAGCATTGCGCGCGAGGACCTTTTGAGGTTCATTCGCGCCACGGGTCACGACCCGGTCATCGTTGCGTTGTCGGGTGAGTGACGGATCGGGGCAACTTTGGCCCTGTCCCCTCTTCACCGGGTGCACCCACGGTGTGGCGAACGCGACTTGGGTTGATCGTGGCCTGCGGGCCTGAAGGAGAACGTAATGGAGTTCGGTACGGCGAAGCCTGCAGGGACCGGCGGCCCTGATGGTGACATCGTCAAGGATACGACCACGGCCACATTCGTAAAGGACGTCATCGAGGCTTCCAAGTCGTGCCTCGTTCTCGTCGACTTCTGGGCTGCGTGGTGCGGGCCGTGCAAGCAACTCGCACCGGTTCTGGAGAAGGTTGTCCGCAGCTACGGCGGTAGAGTTCGCCTCGTCAAGCTCGACACCGATGCCCATCCCGCGATTGCTGCGCAATTGCGCGTGCAGTCACTGCCAACTGTGTATGCCTTCCGTGATGGGCGTCCGCTCGATGGTTTCGTCGGAGTTCAGACCGAGAGCATGTTGCGCGAGTTTATCGACCGGCTCGCGGGTGAGGATGATGAGGGCGGCATCGAGGACGTGCTGGCAACGGCGGCCGAGGCGCTCGAAGCCGGCGATCTGCAGACGGCTGCTGAGACCTATTCCGCCATTCTCCAAGAGGATCAGGGCAACCCCGAAGCTCTGGCTGGCCTGGCCCGATGCTACCTGAAGAGCGGGGATATCGCCCGCGCGGAGCAGATGCTGAGCCTCGTTGCGCCCGACAAACAGTCCTTGGGGGCGGTTCAGTCCGTCAAGGCCGCGATCGAGCTTGCGGCCAAAGCGTCGGGATCGGCAGATCATCAGGCACTGGAGGCGCGGATCGCGGCCAACCCAGCCGACCACGCCGCCCGGTTCGATCTTGCCGTGGCGCTGGCTGCGAGCGGCTTCAAGGGCGAAGCGCTCGAACATCTGTTGGAGATTGTGCGGCGAGACCGCAAGTGGAACGAGGAGGCCGCACGGCTGCAGCTTGTTCAGCTCTTTGAGGTCTGGGGCCCTAAGGATGAGTTCACCATCGATGGACGCCGCCGCCTCTCGTCTCTTTTGTTTTCGTGACGGCTGAGCCTGAAGAGGACATTCGATTGGGTTGGATTGATCAGTACCGGCGGCCGCAGGATCTCCCCCCACGCATTCCTGTGTTTCCCTTGCGCGGGGCCATTCTGCTGCCGCGGTCCACGCTGCCTCTCAATGTGTTTGAGCCGCGCTATCTGGCCATGCTGTCGGATGTGTTGAGTGGAGCCAGGCTGATCGGCATCATTCAACCCTCACGGTCGGATATGGTGGCTGCCATCGAAAGCCCGGCGGGCAAGGCAACGCCCTTGCGCGGCGTTGGTTGCCTGGGGCGGGTGACGGCCTACCAGGAGATCGATGACGGCCGGCTTGCCATCACCCTGACGGGTGTTGTCCGTTTCGATGTCGTAGGCGAGGCCACAACGGCGGATCCTTACCGGACCTTGAGCGTCAGCTACGATCGCTACGCTGCCGATCTGACGGCGGGGCTCGGTGAAGACGATGTGGATCGTCCCAATCTTTTGCGCGTGTTGAAGGACTACCTTGAGGAAAACCGGCTGGAGGCCGATTGGCAGGCCATCGAGCGGGCCTCCAGTGAGGCGCTGATCAACGCACTTTCCGTCATGTCGCCCTACGGGCCGGAGGAAAAGCAGGCGCTGTTGGAGGCGCGCGATCTGAAAGCGCGGGCGGAGGTCCTGGTGGCGCTCGCAGAGATGGATATTGCCAGCCAGGGTGGCGCTGGGGGTACGATTCAGTAGCCGGCCGTGGCGGATCGTTGACGTGCGTGCATGACAGTGCAGAGAGCACCATGAGTGAGAATGACGACGACGGCAGGCATGCAACACGCGGCGCGGCGCCAAGGCCAGCTC
>CAZZPH010000070.1:0-10709 GCA_964655725.1 uncultured Hyphomicrobium sp. | reverse complement strand
GCTAACACGCGCCAACGCCGTTCGCAAATCGTCAGTTGCGGGCCAGAGCGGCGCACGCGCGCCGGATGCCTTCTTGGATCACCGCGCCCGGAACGCGAATAAGCCCCGCTTACCCACAGTTTTCCCGGATCGGAATGTGCTGCCTGACCGGGGGTGTCGCCGAGCAGTGCTAGCGTTCGCTCCAGAGGTGATTCGAGCCGGCCGGGTGCAAATCGGGCGGCCCGCGAAGGCCAGGGAGAGACGCATGACAGCAGGCGCTATGAGATCTGCCGAAGCAGGCACAGTTGCGGCTGAGAAAAAACCTACAGACGCCAAACAGCGATCGTCGCGAAAGGCCGCCAAGGACGATTGGCATCGCTTTATTGTCGATGTCTGGATCACGCCTTTCAACAGCGTCGAATTCGGCGTCTACAAGCGGTCCCGCAACCGGGCCAAGTCGCGGCAGTTTACGTCCGACATGGATATCTTCGCTGAAATCATCGAGAACGGCGAGCGAACCGGCCTGTTAGGTTACCGGGAAGATCTATGGAAGCAAGCCGCTGAGATCGACAAGCGGTTGGTTTTCCGCATGTTCAACGAGACCCTGAACTGGCGCGCGACAATGGATCTGATGATCGGGCGCAGCCTGCAGCAGACAATTGGTTCGCGCGGCTTTCCCGTGACGGCGTTCTCGATCAATACGCAAGAGGACAATTTTCTGATCTATCTTGAGCGTTCGGCTTACAAATGGCCATTGTTTCCCGAAAACTTTTCATTCTTCCTGATGAATGGAAGCGAGCCGGAATTCTACCGCTTAAAGCGGGCGCTGATCGATTTGGGTGGCGATTACACGCTCTATGATCAGCACAATAACATTGTGGGTCATCTCGACGGTACGGTCTTCTCCATTGGCGGGAAGTGGCACGGCAAAGTCCGCGCCGGACATGCCGACAAGCGGTTGCTGACAGTGCTCAAGTTGTTTGCCGGTATGATCATTTTCAATGGCGAGGCGCGCCGGCACGTCAAGCGTCTCTATCGCGATACGATGCGCGGCAAGATCAAGCTGCGCTTGGAGCGCCACGAGGTCGATCTTTACATGAATCCCCGTCGCATCCGGTGACGCGATCCCTCGGGAAATCGCATCTTTGCTTAATGAATCGTGGTGACCGGCCGTTAGAAACGCGCACTGTTCTTATGTAATTGGTAACTGGTCTGCTCAGAATGTCATCCGTCGGTGCGATGACGACGCTCATTTAAAAGAATATTTAAATTGCAGCGCTTCTAGTGGAGCTATTGCTAGCCAATAGCGAGCCACGCGGCATGACATCAAACCCACAGCATCAACCGGGCTTTGTGGAGGATGAGAACGGTACTGTTCTCATGCTGTTCGGCCTGTGCTTCATGGTTCTTATGATGGTTGCGGGGCTGGCCGTGGATAGCGCTCGTGGCTATCGGACCGCCAGTGATGGCGCCGCGGCCCTTGATGCAGCCGCACTGGCCACTGCAAAGGCGCTGCGGCTGGAAAACCCAACCGACGACGAGGTCCGGGATCTGGCGCAGAAGTTCTTTGCCGCCAATCTCCGCCAAAACGGCCGCACCAGTGCGACGTACGAGGCCTTGGGCGTCGAAATCGATCGTGAGCTCAATCTGGTTCGATTGTCAGTCGATCTCAAGCTGCCCACGACCATCGGCGTCGTGATGGGACGGGATAAATTCGATATTCCGGTCAGATCGTCCGCGGTGTTCGACTCGCGCAACGTTGAGCTGTCGATGATGCTTGACGTGAGCGGATCGATGGCGGGCCGAAGGATCACAGATCTGAAGGTGGCGGTCAAAGACCTTGTAGACATCATGCTGGCGGATGCGGAAGGGACCGATCATAAAATCGCTTACGCACCATTCTCGAATGCAGTCAACGCCGGCATCTATGCTGACGCTGCGACCGGCGGATCCGGGTCTGGGTCATGTGTGTCCGAGCGTGGCGGAGCGAACGCCTTTCGCGATAAAAATCCGCAGATCGGTGGCTATTTCGGTCGGCCGTCAGGTTTTTGCCCCATGGCGCCGATCATGCCGCTCAGCAACGACCGTGATGCCCTCAAGAGCGCCGTGGATGCCATGCAGGTCGGCGGCATGACGGCTGGTCATCTGGGAATCGCCTGGGCGTGGTACCTGCTCTCGCCGGAGTGGAGCGATTTCTGGCCAGCCGACAGCGCTCCGCGTCCCTATGGCGATCGCCACTATGCCAAGGTCGCGATCCTGATGACGGATGGCCAGTTCAATCGAACTTATGTCGCAGCGAACGGCTCAGCCGACGAACAGGGCCGCCGGTTGTGCGATAACATGCGCTCGTCAGGTGTCACGATCTACACGATCGCTTTTGAGGCACCACCCGAGGCCTTGCCAGTGTTGGAGTATTGCGCCTCCTCGCCGTCGCACTTCTTCGATGCCCGGAATGGCGCGCAGTTGCGGCAGACTTTCCAGACGATCGCGAAGCGTCTGATGGGCCTGCGTCTCACGTCCTAGCGTTCCTGGGAACGGCGAACGGGGTCAGACCCCACTCCGTTCAAACGCCGGGAAAAGCGACGACCTTTTGCCGTTGTAACCCCAATCCTTCGATCGTGAGTTCCATGACATCTCCGGCCTTCAGGTATTGGGGTGGCTTCATGCCCGAGCCGACACCTGGCGGTGTCCCCGTCGTGACGACGTCTCCCGGTTCCAGGACGCAGAATTGCGTGATGTAAGCAACGAGATAGGGAATTGAGAAAATCATCGTCGAGGTGGACCCCTTCTGGCGGGTCTCGCCGTTGATTTTCAGGTCCATGGCAAGGTTCGACGGATCAATTTCGTCGGTCGTGACGAGCCACGGGCCGAGGGGTCCGAACGTCTCGGCGCACTTGCCCTTCATCCATTGACCGTTGCGCTTCATCTGGAAGCGGCGCTCGGAGACATCATTGCAGATGCAGTAGCCGGCCACGTGCGCCATCGCGTCTTTCTCATCGACATAACGCGCGCGTTTGCCGATCACGAATGCGATCTCCAGCTCCCAGTCCATGCGATCGGCGCCACGCGGGGAGATAACGTCGTCAAAGGGGCCCGAAATGCAGTTGCCGAGCTTATTGAACAGGATCGGCTCGGAGGGGATCTCCTGGCCCGTTTCGCGGGCGTGGTCCGCATAGTTGAGGCCCACCGCGATAAAATTCCAGGGTCGCGCCACGGGGGGCCCAAGGCGCGTGCCTTCTGGCACCACCGCGAGTGAGTTGGGGTCGATTGCCCGCAGCCGGTCGAGGCTCTCGGCGGCCAGTGCCTCGCCATTGATGTCGCGAATGTGCGGTGAGAGGTCCCGCACACGTCCTGTTGCATCGACGAGACCTGGTTTCTCTGCTCCCTGAGGCCCGAAACGGACGAGCTTCATATTTCCCCCTGTATCTGACGTGACGCTTGCCCGCGCCCGTTCTCGTTTGCGCGAAGTCTTGGAAAAGCGCAAGCCGCCGGGCCGGGGGAATGGGTCGCTCCTCAGCGCGGACCACTCAGACCGTTGAGGATCAGGTCCCCGGTTGTCGGCGCGTTCTTTCCGGGCAACGCCGAAGAGGCGATGGGTGTCGGGCGCGGCGCCGGGGGTGGGGGAAGCAGGTCTGGCCGCGGGTTGGCGCGGGCATGCTCGGTCAGATCAGAGAGCAACGAACTGACCAGCGGCGCGGCGACCTGGGCGGCATGCAACGAGGTGGCCCAGGGCTCGGCTGCCGAGCCGGTCCCGATCAGAACGACATAGCTGTAGGCAGCACCGTTTTCGAATTGCAGGCCACCCGTCGTCCAGACATCGACCGTGGCATTCGGATCGGCGGACACCTGTGTGCCGGTCTTGGCGAAGTGCAGCCGCAGGTCACCGCGCCGCGCCGCGCACCAACCCGAAATTGAGCTCAACGTACCGGTCGGCTTGCGGCCCACGCTGTAGCACAGTGGTGCCTCCAGCAACGACTTGATGAGGCCGCGCGCGCCGGGCCGTATGATGGAATTGGGAATGGTGCCGGTTGAAATGGGCCCGGATGCCGCCGCTGCCGTGTCTGCCGAAATGTAGTCGTAGCTCTTGACCAGTGTCGGCAGCTTCACCGGCGTGCTGTCGCGGTTTAGAAGCGAGGCCAAAACGACCGCCGACATATGATGGACGCGCCGCGGACTTCCCGATATTTGCCCCAAAACAGCGGCTGTCGAAGGCGGCACGCCCTCGCCATTGGCATCGGGCGGCGGCATCGTAAAGCCCAGCCTGTCAATGATCGAGCGCACACGGGTTTGCCCCAATAGGGCCGTGCGATTGAGCAGGGGCGCATTGAGCGAGCAGGCAAACACGACGCGCGCGGAGCGGCTGTGGCGACCCGACCCGCCGCGGGCGCAGGTCTCAAGTCCGCTCGCTGGGGCTTCGGTATCCAGATAAGGGCTTTCCGGGGTATCGATCCCGGCGTTGGCGATCGCGATTGCGGCAATGATCTTGCCCGTCGAGGCAATCATGCGGGGATCGCGTTCGGGCTCGTATTGTCCGGTCGATGTACTGCGGGCGACCGGTGCGCCGAAATAGGCTGCGGTCTCACCTGTTTCAAAATAGCGAATGATCTCGCCCCGTTGGTCGGCAGCCACGATGACGATGTTGGGTATGCGGGTATCGGGACCGGCGCGCTGCGGATCGAGAGAGAAGCCACCGTGAATTCGCGCCCGCTGCTCGCCATCGATGCGAGCGAGCTGCTCGCGCACACGGCTCGTAAATCTCAGGTTCTCGGTGACGTCGAATGTGGTGGTCACGCCACGCACATAGGCCCGCCACCCGAAGCCGAATGTCTGCTTCATTTCCTCCCGCAATCCGAATCGTGCCGAAGGCAGAAGTGCATTGGCGCGGATCACGGGATTGGCCTGTGCCCGTGCGGCAAGATCTGGAGCGTAGGCTTCGAGGGATTGCTGGAGCCGTGGTCTGACCTTCGGATCGGGGGGACCGCCAGCCAGGTCGACAAGTTCGAAGATCGTGGCAGCTTTTTCCGCCTCGTCGGTGATCAGGCGCTCCGCGCAGGTGCGCGCCCTGACTTCTGTTATGTAGCGCCAGCGATCAAGGCGCACCTCGTTCAGTTTGTCGCTGCCCGGCATCAGAATGATGGGCTTGTTGACCGCCGATGCCAGGACGAACTGTTCGGCAATGGAAAGGTCTTTGGCTTCCTTGCCGAAAACGATCCGGCTTGTCACCTCGACGCCGTGCAGGGGTGCGCCGCCGGTCCGTTGGGCAAGCCAGATGTGGTTGGCGGCCCATTGCTTGAGAGGCGTTATGTCGCCGTCGCGCGTGAGCTCATGGTAGACCACAGGTGCCAGCCACCATTCGCCGATCTTGCGGCGCAGTTTCGTCAGACTGCTTTCGCGGATATCCGGCGGGGTTTTGTAGATGACCCGTACAAACTGCATAGGAAGTGTGGAGCCTCCCACACCGATGGAAGGCCGTCGCGCTGCAATGGAACGCTCGATCGACGAAATCGGAATCTTCAAGACACCGAGCAGATCGATGCCGAATGGATTGAGCCAGGTGCCGAGGTAGCGATCCTCGTGGAACACAAGGCACTGCCAATAGTGCTCCGGAACGTCGCGGACGGGGATCGACTTGTGGTCGGGATTGGCCGTGTAGTCTCCGTACTCGATGGAGCGATCGGAGTAATTGACATCCCGAACGCTATCGAGCCGCGGATCAAAGGTGCCGGCAAAGCCCCCGTTGCGATCGTAGATCGCGGTTGCGAGCCACCGCTCCGCATCATAGCGCAGCTTGTCTGACGCGGTGTAGTGACCTGTCAGCGCGCGCACCGGCGCCAGGACGTAGACGAGGCAGAGCGCGAAGGCGCCATACGTCAGCATGGCGATGAAGACGTAGCGCAATGGCCCCAGGCGGGGATTGAAAGCAACCCATTCCATGATGAATCGCCAGGCCAGGACCGGCAGGCGGAGCGCGCTTTCCAATAGCCAAGTGGTTGTCCGTATGAGGACTGTCATGGGGGCGCAATCGGGGTCGCGGGATGCAGGGATTGGGGGCCGGTCCAGTCCAACGGGGACACGCCGGCCTTTGGGTTGTCAGCAGTGTGTGGTAACGGGCGTTTATGGCGCAGGCTCGGCTCGTTTGCGGCTTCGCAGTGTCGGGTTTGGCCGTGGAATATACGGGCTCGCAGATCGTTCTGATCTCGAAGCGCCGCGGAGAGGGCATTCCGTGACGGATGACATAAGAGCCCGGATGATCGCATTCCTGCCACGTTTGCGCAGGTTCGCATTCGCGCTGACGCGAAACATGGATGCCGCTGACGATCTCGTCCAGGACACGTGCGAGCGCGCCCTGACACGTTTGGATCAGTGGGAACCGGGAACGAAGCTCGAGAGTTGGATGTACCGCATCGCCCAAAATCTCTGGCTGGACCGCAAGAGGTCCGAAAAGGTCCGCGGGCCTCTGCTCGATCTGGATGAAGCGTCTGGGCTGAGCGGAGAGGATGGGCGCGTCGTGACAGAAGGCCGCCTTACGCTCGCAGCTGTGGGTGAGGGCATTGAGGCCTTGCCACCCGATCAGCAGGTTCTGGTTGCCATGGTGTGTGTGGAAGGGCTGTCCTACAAGGAGGCGGCGGGCATTCTGGGTGTGCCGATCGGCACCGTCATGAGCCGTCTGTCGCGCGCCCGTCAGTCGCTGTATCAGCATCTCACGGCCGAGTCCGGCCCGTCTCAACCCCCATTACAGGAGCGCACCCATGGTTCACGTTCCTGATGACATCCTGATGGCTTTCGTCGATGGCGAGTTGAGCGAGAAGGAAGTCCACTGGCTGGAAGGTATGCTGGCGGCTGATCCGCAGTTGCGCCGCAGGCTGGAGCCGTTTGCGGTGACGCGAGCCGCCCTTCCCGTGGTTTTCTCTGCCCCCTTGCACGAGCCTGTGCCGGATCGCCTCGTTGATGCCGTTCTCGATACAGGGTTGCCAAACCGCACCGGGCCGTTACCCCGTGGGGCGTCCGCCGGTTCCACGGGTTTGCAGGCGTTTATGGAGCGCTGGTTTCCTGCTCCAGCACGGCTTTCCTCCGGATTCAGTTATGCCGGAATGCTGTTGGTCGGGATCGCCACCGGCTGGCTTGTGGGTGGATTGATGGCGGGATCGGGCAACGACGTCGTCAAAAGTCGCGGCGGTCAGATGATCGCCGACGGTCGGCTGCAAGAGGCTCTCGAGCATCTGCCGCAGGGCAGTATCGCTGGTTCATTGGGTAAGTCGGTTGCCGTGCGGCCGGTCGCGACATTCCGCGGTGAAGAAGGTCAGATCTGCCGCCAGTATCTGGGCACGCAGGGACAAGAGCGCGGCTTTGCAGGCCTTGCGTGCCGCGACGAGGGTGGCCTTTGGCGCGTCAAGCTGCATTCAGAATTGCCGCCATCGGAAACGGTCACGCTGGAAGGCGGTGCTGCGATGCCGGCCAGCCATGACGTCGGCAGAGCTGCTGATTCGATGGCCATTGCGCCTGTTATCGATGCGGCGGCGCGCGAGCTGACGGGGGGTAACCGGCTGGCTCCCGCCGACGAAGACTATTTCATCAAAAAGGGTTGGGACGCACCAGCGCGCGCAGTACCCGCGCCGCAGCCCTGAGACGACGTGGAGGAGACCCGACGCGCAGCGTACACATTCACAAGAACTCCCAGAGGCGGCTATCTGCCGGTGCCTGGACTGCCCCGAAAAGGCACGCCAGATCGTTCGCCAAACAGGAGAACTTGGTGCTCGAACCACCTGAGCTCTCCCGCACGGGCGACGGTTAAGGGCGAGCACCAAAACGGGGGATGGCCTAACCGCCCTCCTGGTTATCCCCCCGAAGAGAGGTCCGTCTTGCGATCCAGTCCGGAGCCCCCGCTGCCGGTCGGACAAGCAGGCGGACCTCAATTCGTCTGTGGGAATGGGGTCAGACCCCTTCTTAGGGGTCTGACCCCACAAACCGAGAGGTATCGCACTGGGTGGCGATTCCGAATTCCGAGAATGGAATGAAGTCGACAAGGTCGCCCTCGTGCACGTCGGCAGCGTTCTCGGGGATGTCGATGAGGCCATCCGCCATTCTGAGGCCGGTGATCAGCCCGGAGCCGTCCCGTGCGAATTTCTCAACCGCCAAACCTGATGGGTCCCTGCGGAGACGTCCACGCCAGAACTCCCGGCGGCCCTGTTTGCGGTTCTGGAATTGGAAGGCGGCGGGCAGCTTGTAGCGCAGGGGGGCTGGCCAAGTGCCGCCACCCAGCTGCCGGAGCATCGGATAAACGTACATGAGGAAGCAGACGAAGACCGCCACCGGGTTGCCCGGCAGACCGACCACGACGGTTTGATCGATCTGGCCAAACATCATAGGCCGGCCTGGCTTGACCGCGATCTGCCAGAAGTGACGCGAGCCCAGCCGGTCGAGTACGGCGGCGATGTGATCCTCCTCACCACGGCTGGCGCCTCCGGATGTCAGGAGGACGTCGAAGTCCTGTGCTGCGGCTTGCAGTGTGCTTTCGATCAGCCCCGCGTCGTCGGCGAGGATCCCCAACGGGGTAACCTCAGCCCCGGACAGTCGAGCGAGCGCGGTGAGCATCGGTGCGTTGGCGTCGAATACTTCGCCGACGGCAAGAGGATCTCCACCCGGGCGGCGGATCTCGTCGCCGGTCGAAACGATGCCAATTCTCAAGCGCGAGCGGCATGACACCTCGGCCACTCCAATGGAGGCCAGCGCAGCCAGATCTTGCGGCCTCAGAACATGGCCCGCATTGAACAACATCGCACCTGCGGCAATGTCCTCGCCGGCGTGACGGACGTTGCTGCCGGGCCGCTGGCCTGCCGGGAGGCGGATCCGTCCGCCATCGACGTCCGGTTCGACGTCCTCCTGCATGGCAACGGTATCGGTGCCCTGAGGCATGACGGCGCCTGTCAGGATGCGGACGAGAGTTTGGGGCTGGTGTGCTTCCAGGTGGGGATGACCCGCGGCGGCGCGTCCAGCCACGGGCCAGAATGTGCCCGGCGATGGGGCAATTTCGGCGGCGGCATAGGCGTAGCCGTCGACAGCAGCGTTGGTATGCAGGGGAACCGGATGGGGCGCAGAGACCGGCGCGGCGATGATGCGACCTGCGGCATCATCGAGCATGACGGTTTGCGTACCGGCAACGCAGGAGATGCGGCTACGCAGCGCGTCGATCGCTTCATCGTGGCGGATGAGCTGGCCGGGATGCGCAAAGCAATCATCAATGAGTCGTTGGGTCGTCACGTGGCTGTTGTCTGATCCCGCATGGGGTGAACGGCACCAGCCTTAAGTACCGCGCAGTTTCCAGGAAGACCAGCAGCGATTGCGCTTGGGCAGGTCCGACAGCCTATGGAATGCCGTGTCTCCGCAGGGACGACACGCACCAGAAACCCCAGTCCACACAAAAAAGAGCCCCGCGCTCACATCAGTAGGAGTTGAGGAGAACGAACAACCCTACGCCGACCGCTGGACCCAACAAGCTGGCCAGAACCAGCATGACGAACGACTTGCCTACCATCACACGTACCCCGCTACTCGATGCCGATCCTTGGTCGGCCACGCGTCCCCGAAGCAGCTCCCTCGTGCAGCGACGGGTGACAACACAACACTTCGATGCGACCACGCCCCAGTCGCACCTCATGTCACGAACATTTTACACCAGAACTTTAATCCTGGATCGGATCTTTCACTATTTAGACACAATGTGATCTCGCACAAGCGAACGTGATGCCGCATTGCAATAACCTGAGACACATCACTGAAACATATAAGAAAACTGCGTGTTCCCGGGATCTGAGTTCCGTTCAATTGGACCGGAACTCATCGTACGTCGAACAAGCGTAACTGTTTTTCATCCTGGCCTTTGGTCTCGCGAGCCAGTTGTTCGATGCGATCGAAGGGCACCTGCTCGGCTTCGATGAGCGAGCGTTGCGCCCTCATCGGCCTGACCAGGCCCTCCTGGACGAGATGGAATTCACCGACGGTCTGCCCAGGGAGCACGGCGGCAGGATCAAGTCCGCTCTCGCTCTGGAAGGCGGCTTTCAGTTTGCGCAGAGCCGTATCCTCGCGCACACGGCCGATGAACCAGCTCGTGATCTGGTCACGGCTCTTGTAGTCGAGATCGCCCGGCGACTGGGTGGCGAGCATCAGGCCGAGACCGGCGGAACGGGCACGTTTCAGCAGGCTTTGAAGTGGCTCGGCGGTCGCGGGTTTGGCGTTGGCGGGAATATAAAGGTCCGCCTCGTCGAACATCACGACGGCCTGCAACTCGTCGTTCGGGTTGCGCTGGCAGAATCGCAACGCTTCGGACAAGAACTGCGACACCCAGAACAGGATGTTTTCGTTGTCGCCAAGGAAGCCTGTGTAAATGATTGACAGCCGCGTGCGTCCGGAGCGCGAGAAGGGGCCCAGACCCAGCAGGGCGTCCATCCGCAGGCTTTCGCCACCGCCTTCGAACAGAGCCGCGTTGCGGTGACGAAGGCTGTCGAGTTGGGCGACGAGATCGCGCCGGATCTTGCCCGACGGGTCCATGCGCTGTGTCAGATCAGTGAGCTCAGGGTCCTCGTCCTCCAGGAGTGCGATGAGATCGGCGAGCGTCACCTCCCGGCTGTGCCGGGTGCCCAGAATGCGCAACGCCACCGACAACGTGCCGGATTGCTTCTGATGCGTGGCCGAATTCTTCAAGTGCAGCATCTCGCCGATCGCGGCGGCCGAGA
>CAZZPH010000069.1:0-10768 GCA_964655725.1 uncultured Hyphomicrobium sp. | reverse complement strand
TCGGGGAACTCCTTGCCGAAGATGTCGAGGCCCGTGCCGTCCGGCATGGCCGCTGTCACCGCGACGATGCGCCGGTCCTTGCGCGCCTCGGCGACCAGACTGTCGGCGAACACGCGGGTGTAGGTCGGTGCGTTCGACTTGGGCTTTATCTGCGCGCCCGTGATGACATTGAACTTGGCGACGCCATGATACTTGTCGTCGGAGGCCTCGGCGGGTGCATAGCCCTTGCCTTTGCGCGTGACGACGTGGATCAGGATCGGGCCTTGCTTGGCATCGCGGACATTCTTCAGAACTGGCAGCAGCGCATTGAGGTCGTGCCCGTCGATCGGGCCGACGTAATAAAAGCCCAGTTCCTCGAACCACATCCCGCCCTGCCAGAGGTGGCGGGTGTATTCCTCGACGCGGGCGGCGCGCCGCTCCCAGCTCTTTGGCAAGCGCTTGGCGAGCTGCTTGGCCACATCGCGCCAGTAGAGATAGGTGCCGCTGGAGGACATGCGCGCGAGATAGTGGGAGAAGGCACCGACCGGAGGCGCGATCGACATATCGTTGTCGTTGAGGATGACAATGAGGCGCTCATCGCGGGCGCCCGCGTTGTTGATCGCTTCGTAGGCCATGCCGGCGCTCATCGCTCCGTCACCGATGACGGCGACGACGTTGTTGGAGCGCTTGTCGAGATCGCGCGCCGCCGCCATGCCGAGCGCCGCAGAAATCGAAGTTGAGGAGTGCGCGGCGCCGAAGGGGTCGTACTCGCTTTCCGCGCGCTTGGTGAAGCCGCTGAGGCCCCCGCCTTGGCGCAGCGTGCGGATGCGATCGCGCCGGCCGGTCAGGATCTTGTGTGGGTAGGTCTGGTGGCCGACGTCCCAGATGAGACGATCGCGGGGTGTATCAAAGACCCAGTGCAAGGCCACCGTCAGCTCGACGACGCCCAGACCCGCACCCAAATGCCCGCCGGTGACCGAAACCGCATCGATGGTCTCGGTGCGTAATTCGTCGGCAAGCTGGCGTAAGGCGGACTCAGGCAGACGCCGGAGTTCTTCTGGAGTCTGTACGGTATCGAGAAGGGGCGTTTTGCTCACGGACTGCGGTATCCTTCTTCGCGGACCGCTCCTGGAACGGTGCGCTGATGCGCGGGCGATCGGCCACACGCCCGACCCCCTACATTAGCCGTTCGGGGGGCGGAGACCAAGTATGGAAAAATGCCGCTTGGCCAGCGCTTAGACGCCGTCTGGTCGGGTTATTGGGGATCGAGCGGTTCACTACCGCGAGGTGATCCGTTGGGTCCCAAGGTCAATTTCTCGACCTTGGCCTCGGCCTGCCGGAGCAGCCGGTCGCAGTGGTCGCGAAGGGCCTCGCCGCGTTCGTAGATGGAAATGCTCTCTTCCAGTTCCACATCGCCCCGTTCCAGGCGCGACACGATGCCTTCCAGCTCCTTCAAAGCGCGCTCAAAGGGCAAGTCCTTGATGTCGGTGTGCTTTGCGGGTGACTTGGTCATGACTGTCCCGAAGTGTCAAAGGCCGCTGGCTGTGAGCCTGATGGAGATGAGAATCGCATCCGGGTAAGCAGATAGCCCCCGGCATGCTGACCGCACAAGTCAGATTGTCGCCCGGATGCGGGTTGAGGATGCGCTATTGCCCGACATCCATCAGCGTGCGCACGTGAACGCCCACCGATTTTGCCAGTGCGTCCAGATCGTAACCGCCTTCGAGCATGGATACGATGCGACCCTTGGCGTGCCGGTGGGCAACTGCGGCCAGTTCTTCGGTCGCCCACATGAAATCGGCTTCCACAAGCTGCAGCCCGCCCAGCGGATCGCGGCGGTGTGCATCGAAGCCGGCCGAGATGATGACGACGTCGGGGGCAAAGTCGTGCAGGGGCTTGAGGATGCGCTCCGTCATGGCCTCGCGAAACGTCTCTCCGCCGTCGCCCTCCCGGAGCGGTGCGTTGAAGATGTTGCCGGCGCCAGTTTCGTTCAGCGCCCCGGTACCGGGAAACAGAGGCATCTGATGCGTGGAGCCGTAAAACAAATCCTTGTCCGACCAGAAGATGTCCTGCGTGCCATTGCCGTGGTGGACATCGAAGTCGATGACGGCGATGCGTTCCGCGCCGTGGCGCTGGCGGGCATAAAGCCCGGCAATGGCGGCATTAGAGAAGAAGCAGAATCCCATCGCCCGATCGTCCTCGGCATGATGGCCGGGCGGGCGGACCTGCGCGAAGACGTTGCTTGCAGTGCCCGAAAAAACTTCATCGATACCGAGTAATCCGGCGCCGACAGCCCTGAGGGCCGCTTCCCAAGTGGCCGGCGACATGACCGTATCGCCATCGATACGCACCGAGCGATCCTCGGCCCGGGCACGTTCGCTCGCCCGGCGCATCAGCTCCAGATGAGACTGGGGGTGCGCCAACAGGATCTGCGCCTCGATATCCTCGCGCAGCGGCGCCTCGATGCGTTTCAGCCCCGCGAAGCTCTCGTGTGCCAGGACATTGTCGATGACACGCATGCGGTCGGTCCGTTCGGGATGTCCGAATCCAGTATCATGCGCAGCAAACGAGGGGTGGGTGATGAGAAGCGTGGTCATGATCGAGCGGAACTCTCATGCCTGAGGTGACGCGGGAGGGGCAACATGACCTTGCTTGGCAAAGCCCGTTGTCCGGGTGATGTTAACCGCCTCGAGGTGCGCTGTGCCAGCATGTTCGTCATGCGGGAGGCGGACCAAGAGGTATCTCCATGATATCCACACCCGGTGGCGGCCGCATGTCTGCCGGTACAAAGAAATCCTGAACGAGGGGCTTGGATGGGTCGACCCGGTAGATGTCGAAGTTCCGCACCCCGCCCTTGTCCCAAAGAAAACTGTCATCGATCAGGAACTGTCCGGTCAATTCGCGCGCGGGCTGCGTCAATACGAGGTGGGCGGCATCGGCAACGATCTGAGGCGTTCTGCTCATGGCCAGGAGCCGTTCTCCACCCAGGACGTTGGCGACGGCAGAAGTCGCAATGGCGGTGCGTGGCCACAGCGCATTGACGGCGATGCCATCCTTGGCGAACTCGGCCGCCATGCCGAGTACGCACATGCTCATTCCAAATTTCGCGATCGAGTAAGCCGCGTGATGCTGGAACCACTTCGGCGCCATGTCGAGGGGAGGTGACAGCATCAGCACGTGCGGATTGGCGGAGCGGCGCAGGTGAGGCAGGCACGTCCGGGTGACGAGAAAAGTGCCGCGCGTGTTGATCGCCATCATGAGATCAAACCGCTTCATGTCTGTGCCTTCGGTTGAAGACAGCGAAATTGCAGACGCATTGTTGATGCAGGCATCGATGCCCCCGAACGTTGCGACCGTCCGGCGCACGGCGTCTGTGACCTGCTCCTCGGAGCGCACATCGCAAACGATCGCCAGCGCGCGCCCGCCGGCATTCTCGATCGCTTCGGCCGCGGAATGAATGGTGCCCGGCAGCTTAGGGTTAGGCTCGGCCGTCTTCGCTGCTATGGCGATATTGGCGCCGTCCCGGGCGGCACGTTCGGCGATGGCAAGTCCAATGCCGCGGCTTGCACCCGTAATGAAGAGCGTTTTTCCTGCTAAAGAGGTCATGGCCTCGGGCCTTTCCACCGCATGTGTTGTGACCAATTGGCGTCTCAGCCCGGCTGGGGACGGAAGCGGCCGAGCAGCCAGCGCCACAGACGCATCGGAGCGGAGAGGATCGCCCAGATTTGCAGCGCAAGGAAGCGCACGAGCAGGGGCAGACCGGCGAGCGGCAGAAAGATGAGAAGGAATGCCAGAATCCGTGCTGCGCGCGCGGCCACGTAGCCCAGCAGTCCGGCATAGTCGTCGCGGCGTTCCGGTGGCCACAGCCGGCCCCACCAGCGCCAGCCGGTCATCGGTCCGAACAGGCTCATGGCCAATGCCGCAAGGTATGACATCTGCACAGCCGCTGGGATGCCCGGCACGATGCGCAGATCGAGCTCGCGCTTGCGCTCTGCCTCCACGACATGGGCCTCGATACCGGCGACCGTGATCCGTCCGATGGTCTCACCCGACAGCATGTCCACCCAGTCAGACAAGGTCTCGCCCAGCGGCACGGCAGTTCCCGGCGCCGACGTTACGTCGAGAATGGCCTGACCCGTGCCACCCGCGCGCGCGCGAACTGTCAGGGGCGACGATTTCGAGCCGATGGCGGCCAGGAAGTCGCCGAAGGTCGGTTGCTGGACGGCCGCATCGAGCCCCGGGATGCTGGTCGTCTGCCAGAGCCAATTGCGCCCGCCCGGCTGGCGCGGTGCGTTCGAGCGCACGATCACGAGGTCGACGTCCGCATCGCGGGCTGCAGCACGCAAGCCGTCGAGTGGCAAGCTGCCGTCCCCGCCGCGTGCGGGTTGGTATTTGAGAACCGCGCCGTCGATGCGCCCCGTCAGGACGATGGTCTGGCTGCTGATGGACCGCAAAGACTGAGCCAGCCGTTGGGGCTCGATGCGATCGACAAGCGCGCCCTTGGTGGAGGGATCGAATTGCGGCAGGCGTGGCAGAGCATCGGCGCTGCCGGGCTCCAGCGCAATGATGCGCGTATTGGCTGGCTTCAGCGGACGGGCAAGCTGGAAAAGAGCTTCATGAAACAGGGTCTCGTCCTCCATCGCGAGCCGCACACCGGGCCGGATCTCGGCGTAGAGCCCCGCCGTCCCATCCAGAGTGTCGCGCACGATCCGGTGGGCGGATGTTCTGGTGACGACGTTGAGCCGGGCATCGGCGGGAAGCTGATCGAGGTTGGCGCGTTGGTCGAACACGGTCTGAGGCGTCAGATAGAGATCGAGCGTACCGGTGCGACCGGGAGCCAGCGTTTCGCGCAGCCTCTGCAGTTCGGCCGGGTTTGCGGCGGTGAAGGTGTCCCCATTGCGATCGGCAAATCTCCAATGTCCCTCAGGCCCGGCTTCGGCGGCGAAGCGCAGGAGGCCTGGAGTGTCGGGAAGTGTCTGCAGGTGGTGTGTGGCGCGGCCAAGATCCCCGTCGATCCGTTGCGCGCCTTTGAGGCCCGCACTTTTGCCCGCATCGCCTGCTTCGCTCAGAATTCTTGTCAACCAGTTCGCGTGCGCATTGACGGGCTCGAAGATCACGGCCGCTGTGCCCGCGATCAGGGCGCAGAGCCCGGTGACGATCCGTGTGAGGAGGTCTGGAGACGGACGCGGCGGCATGGCTTCTCCGGGCTCACGATCCTGGATCGCGGGATGATCTCACAGTGTTGCGGCTGAGGAAGCTCTCGAATGCATGGCGCGCTTCGGGTGAGGCCAGACGCTCGGCGAACAAACGGGCCTCCTCACGCATTCGGCTGACGACCCGCAGTGGATCGCCGCGGATCAGCCGGCGCGCCGCCGCGAGGGCTGCTGGCGGTTTGTCTCCCAGCCGCCGCGCTGCGCTCAGCACCTGCTCTTCGATGACATCCTCCGCAAAAATGGCATTGATGAGCCCGGAACAGTGTGCCCGCTCGGCGGTGAATGTCTCGCCCAGCACCAGCATTTCGAATGCGCGTTGAGGCCCCAACCGTTCTGGCATCAGGAGGCTGGAGGCCGCTTCGGGCACGAGCCCAAGATCGAGGAACGGGGTCGAGAACAAAGCCCGTGGCGTCGCATAGACGAGGTCACAGTGCAAAAGCAGGGTCGTGCCGATGCCCACCGCGTGGCCGTCGACCGCGGCCAGCAGTGGCTTTTCCGTTGCAGCGAGCTGCTCGATGAAGTCCACAACCTCAGTTGGAAGTGCGGCCTCTCCCGTGGCCGCCTGAAGGAAATCCGAGATGTCGTTTCCGGCGGTGAAGTGGCCACCCGAACCCAGGATGACCCGGACGGCGATCTCTGAATTGGTATCGCTCGAGCGCAGGGCCTCGGCGAGAAGCCGATACATCTCGCGTGTCAGAGCGTTGCGCTTGGACGGCCGTGTCAGGCGCAGTACGAGCACCGCACCATCCTGTGTGATCTCGATATCGTGGCTCATGACGCGGGCCTCGGGTGGGGGCTTGGCGCAGCCATCGGACGGGCGGTCGCGATCAAACGCGATACGGCCCGCCCCGCGGCACACCCTCGCGGCGGGAATGGCCTCTGGCCCTTGAGCGGAGGCTGGATGTCGTCTAGGGGTGCGCGAGACGTCATGTGTTGTTTTCGCTGGCCGATGCTGCATTCTGGGTGCTGCGCCGCACAGACTAGGCCGCCGCGTCAGCATACGCAAAGCTCATGTGATCGAGAGGCACCCACCACCGATGGCAATCGCCACCGCAACATCGGTCTCTATCGCGCGCGCAGCCCGTCAACTTCAGGCTGGCGAGCTTGTCGCCTTTCCGACCGAGACGGTCTACGGCCTGGGTGCCGATGCGACCAACAGTGAGGCCGTGGCGCGGATTTTTGCCGCGAAGGGCCGGCCGCACTTCAATCCCCTGATCATTCATGTTCTGGATATCGAAGCCGCCCGCGCGCTGGGACAATTCAATGCTACCGCAACCCGGCTGGCGGAAACGTTCTGGCCCGGACCTCTCACACTGGTTGTGAAGAAAATGCCTGACGCGGGCATCGCCGATCTTGCAACGCCGGGCCTTGAGACCATCGCCCTGAGAAGTCCGGCCCATCCTGTGGCGCGTGCCGTGCTTGCGCAGGCAGGACGCCCGATAGCTGCACCTTCGGCCAATCGCTCCGGACGTGTCAGCCCCACGCTTGCCTGCCATGTCGAAGCCGACCTCGGCAGAGAGGTTAGCATGATCCTGGACGGCGGGTCGGCGGTTCACGGTCTGGAATCGACGGTGATCGATGCATCGAGGGAACCCGCTCGCCTTCTGAGGCCCGGCGCCATCGCGGCTGACGCCATCGAGGCCGTGCTGGGTTGCCCGCTGGCGCGCGGGGACAGGGACGATGCTGAGCGGCCGTCCTCGCCGGGGCAACTGGCCCGTCACTATGCGCCGCACGCCCGGCTGCGTCTCGATGCCCACGAGGTTCTGCCGGGCGAGGTTCAACTGGCCTTCGGGCCGGCTCTAATGTCGGATGGCATGATCATCAATCTCAGTCCGTCCGGGGATCTCGTGGAGGCAGCGGCCGTACTGTTTGCTTCGCTAAGGGCGCTCGACGAGGCGGGTGCAGCCGCCGTTGCCGTCATGCCTATTCCACATAGGGGCCTGGGAGAGGCAATCAACGATCGCCTGCGCCGGGCTGCCACTCCCGAGGACTGATCGGCGCGAACGGGTCTCAGCAGCGCGACCGGCACTGGGCCCTGCACTGATGTTTTGCCAGCGTGCATTGGGCGACATTCAGACCCGCGCAGGACGTGCGCTCACAGGCCGACTCGCACCGGGGGACACACTGCCCGTATCGGTCTTGAGGATTATAAGGTGACTGGACGGCCAGAGGAGGCCGAGCGGCGGTTGGGTTTTTCGGGGCGGCATGTGGCTCCCAGGCTTTGCGGTCGCCCGCCAGCGCTGCGGACATCGCCATGAGCAGCGCGACCCAACAGGTCAGGGTGGCAAGGGATGTGGTTTTGGCCGTCATTGTCGTAACATAGCCCGTAATGGGCGTGATGTGTGCATAGGCGGAACGACGAGGATGCGGATCGACATCGTGGCCGTGGGCCGCCTTAAGGAACCCGAGGAAAAGGCAATTGTCGAACGGTATTGCAGGCGGCTTGAGCAAATGGGCCGCGCGCATGGGCTGGGTCCGGTATCGGTGAGCGAGCTCGCTGAAAGCCGCGCATCATCGGCTGAACACCGCAAAGCTGACGAGGCGCGGCGTCTCCTCCAGACTGCCCCGCCAGGCTTTCGCATTGCACTCGATCCGCAAGGACGCGGCATGAGCAGCGAGGATTTCGCGTCGGAGCTGCAGTTCCGGGCCAATTCCGGAACCAAAGCGTGTTCGTTTCTGATCGGCGGGGCGGATGGGCTGGGTCCGGAGGTTCTGGGCAGTGTTGAGCTCAGACTTTCGCTCGGCTCATGGATCTTGCCGCACGGGCTAGCCAGGGTTGTGCTGGCTGAGCAGCTCTACCGGGCGGCTACGATCCTGTCCAATCACCCCTATCATAGAGCGTAACAGCTGTTTGTCCCTTGGCGGAAAGCCACGCCCGGGCTATTGCGGATTGGAGCGCTGCGCGGCCGGGGACGTTTCCAAGTGCGCGCCAAGCAGATCAGAACCGCCGCAGGGCGGCATGGCTCGGTGACGAGCGTATTCACGGGGAGGACGTCAGCACATGTCGGTTAAGATCGCAGATCTCGTTCACAAGCTCATCACGCCAGACATGGTGAGCACGGCAAGCCGGGTTCTGGGGGAGGAGCCGGGCGCGGTGTCTCGCGGAATGGGGGCAGCCGTCACGAGCCTCCTTCATGGCATCGAGGATCGCTCTCACGACGATGGAGCGATGGCGGCGATTGCGGACATGGCCAACACGGTGGCCCGCGATCAGAGCGGACTTTCCGACATCAAGGCTCTGCTGACATCAGGTGCGATGCCTTCGCCGGCCTCGCTGGCTGGGAGCAGGCTTCTTGGCTCGACGTTCGGTGTCGAGCAGGCTTCACTCACCGATCTTGTCGCACATGTATCTGGGTTACGGGCCACATCGGCCGCGTCGCTCCTCTCACTTGCAGCACCCAACGTGCTGACGGCTGTCGGCGCACGGCTTGGCGGCGGTGTCGTTGATGGCCCATCCCTGGCGAGCCTCGTGCGGCAGAACGCCGATGAGTTCAAGGGCGTGTTTTTGCCAGCCGGCGCTGGAAGTCTGGCGGGTGATACGGCCGGTAGCGTTGCGGCCGCCGGGTCGAGCGCGAGTGGCGGTACGGTGTCCACAGCATCCGCGGCGCCGCGTACGGGTGGGGTACGTGGCTCAGTTCTCGATGCCGATTCGACGACGGTGACGCGCGGTGTGGGCGCAGCGCAAGTCGGGCCGCAGCCGCGCTCAGCAAGCACGGGTCTGTTCACGTTTCTCACGATCCTGGGCGTGCCCGCGTTGATCGTGGGCGGACTGTACTGGCTCCAGATCAATCCTGCGCCCAGTGCTCCTCAGGTGACGGTGACGGAAGCTCCGGCTGCGGCGCCTTCGCCCTCACCGGCACCCGCTCCAGCACCCGCCGCGGCACCTCAACCGGCCGCCACGCCCGTTCTGCCGGCCGGCATGGCACGCATCGCGTTGGCAGGCGGCGGCGAGATTCAGGCGGCCGCGGAAGGGGTCGAGACCAAAATCATCGGCTTCATCACCAATCCGGACGCCGAGATCGACAAAGGGCTGTGGTTCGATTTCGATCGGCTGACGTTCGAGACCGGGTCGATCGCGCTGACGGCGGAGTCCAAGGCGCAGATCGCCAACATCGTGGCGATTCTGAATGCCTATCCCGCAGTTCAACTGAAAATTGGTGGCTATACCGACAACGTCGGCAACCGCGCATCAAATCTGGTGCTCTCGGATAAGCGCGCGCGCACCGTGCGGGACGCCATCGTTGCGGGCGGTATCGACCTGAAGCGCGTCGATGCCGAAGGTTATGGCGACAAGCATCCCATCGCCGACAATGCTACCGCCGACGGGCGCGCCAAGAACCGCCGGACCGCAGTCAGCGTCCGGGCCAAGTGACGGACAGAACGGCAATTTACCGGACGTACGGCGGCTCCCATCTCGCGGGGCCGCCGTTTTCGTATGTCCGCAAGCCTACATCCGCCTCACGAACCAATCCGTTGCGGCGCGCGGAGCAAAGCGGCGCAAGGCGCCCGCAAGGTAGGTCGGCGTTGTCACGTAATAACGCCGGCGGGGGCGGGGGCTTTCCACGGCATGAACGAGCTTCATCGCGACGGCTTCCGGCTCCAGCTTGAAAGTGTCGGCGCCACCTTGGCGCATGCGCTCGAGACGCGCCTCGTAGGTGGCGCGGTGGGGTGATGCCGCCATGTCCACCGTGGTGAGGAAGTTGGCAAGCGCGCTCTCCACGAAGCGGGTCCGGATCGGACCCGGCTCGATCAGAGACACGTGGATGCCGGTGCCTTCGAGCTCCAGCCGCATCGCATCGGAGAGCGCCTCCAGGGCAAATTTCGAGGCGCAGTAGGCCCCACGGAAGGGTGCGGAGACAAAACCCAGGACCGACGAGCATTGCACGATCCGTCCACCTTGATTGCGCCGCATGGCGGGGATCAGGCGCCGTGTCAGATCGTGCGTGCCGAAGAGATTGACCTCGAGTTGCCGGCGAAGTGTCTGTGTGGTCAGGTCCTCTACTGCGCCGACCTGCCCGAAGGCTCCGTTGTTGAACAGGGCCGCGACGTGGCCACCCGAAAGCGTCAGCGCCTTGTCCGCGCACGCCGCAATCGATGCGGGGTCTGCCAGGTCCAGCTCGATGGTTTCCACACCTACCTCGTCGCGCAGCATGGCGAGGTCCTGCGGGCGGCGCGCGGTTGCCAGTACGCGCCAGCCGCGCGCCTTCATGACCCGTGCTGATGCGAGCCCAATGCCGGACGAGCAACCTGTGATGAGGATGGTGCGGGGGCTCATGCACGCTGCTCCATTCTGGCCGCGGCGTTATTCTGGCCGTGGCGTTAAATTTGCCCGAAGTTCATCGGGCTGAGGCGGCACCGCAGGCACACACGCTACTGAATCGGAGGGCTTCCCATGGATATGGCAAAACTAAGGGAGCGCGGGCCCGTGGACGGTGTTGGACACATTGCAACTGCCCCCGCGCCGGCGTTTGTCGTCCTGATGCCGACTTTTGACGCTGCGCTAAATCTGGGTCGGGTGCGCGTGCTGGCCGGGTTGGCCATAGGTGCGATGGTTGCTTCGGCCCATGTTCAAGACA
>CAZZPH010000068.1:0-10781 GCA_964655725.1 uncultured Hyphomicrobium sp. | reverse complement strand
CACGTCGATTTCTGCTGGTCTCGGCATGGCCGTCGCCCGCGACCTCAAGGGACTGACCAACAATGTCGTCTGCGTCATTGGCGATGGCGCGATGAGCGCCGGAATGGCCTACGAAGCCATGAACAACGCCGGTGCGCGCGATGAGCGCCTGATCGTCATCCTCAACGACAACGACATGTCCATCGCGCCGCCATCGGGCGCACTCTCCAAATATCTGGCGCGCGCTACGTCCAGCCGACAATATCTGCAACTGCGCGACATGGCCAAGCAGTTCGCACGCCGGCTGCCCAAGAAGTGGGAGCGCCGCGCTGCGCGCATGGAGGAAATGTCGCGAACCTACCTGTCAGGTGGCATCTGGTTCGAAGAGCTTGGCTTTTACTACATCGGCCCGATCGATGGGCACGATCTCGACGAACTGTTGCCAGTCCTCACAAACGCGCGCGATGCGGAACAAGGGCCGATCCTCATTCACGTCGTCACGCAAAAAGGCAAAGGCTACGCGCCGGCCGAGCGCTCCACCGACAAGTACCACGGAGTTGCACGTTTCGACATCGTGACCGGCGCGCAGGTCAAAGCGGTCGCCAAGGCTCCGAGCTATACGCGCGTGTTCGCCGATAGTCTCGTCGCTGAAGCAAAGAAGGACGACCGCATCGTTGCAATAACAGCAGCCATGCCGGACGGAACCGGCCTCGACATCTTCGGCCGCGCTTTTCCCGATCGCATGTTCGATGTCGGCATTGCCGAGCAGCACGCCGTGACCTTCGCCGCGGGCCTGGCGTCGGAGGGCATGAAGCCGTTCGCCGCGATCTACTCGACATTCCTTCAGCGCGGCTACGATCAGATCGTGCATGACGTCGCCATTCAATCTCTCCCGGTGCGCTTCGCCATTGATAGGGCGGGCCTTGTCGGCGCCGATGGGGCGACACATGCAGGCTCGTTCGATATGGCCTACCTCGGGTGCCTGCCAGGGTTCGTCATCATGGCCGCCGCCGACGAGGCTGAACTCGTTCATATGGTCGCAACGGCCGCTTCCATCGACGATCGTCCTTCGGCTGTGCGCTATCCGCGCGGCGAGGGTACCGGCGTTGCGCTGCCTGAAGAGGGCATTCCCCTGCCGATCGGCAAGGGCCGGGTCCTGTCGCACGGATCCGATGTTGCGATCCTCTCGCTTGGCACCCGTCTTAGCGAGGCGACGCTGGCTGCAAAGGAATTGGAGACCTACGGGCTCTCAGCCACCATTGCCGATGCGAGGTTCATGAAGCCGCTCGACGAGGATTTGATCCTGACACTGGCCGCCGCCCACCCCTTGCTGCTGACAATCGAGGAAGGCTCGATCGGAGGCTTCGCAAGCCACGTGCTGCAGTTCCTCACTGAGCGCGACCTCATCGGCACGCGGCTCAAGTTCCGCTCACTGATGCTTCCCGACGTTTTCCTCGACCACGACAAGCCCGAAACCATGTACGCCAAGGCCGGCCTCGACAGTAACGCCATTGTCCGCACAGTACTGGGAGCGTTGGAGCAGAAAAACGTGCCTGCGCAGCGCCGGGCCTGAGGCAAGGACATGGCGCGATCGACATGATGGCGCGCATTCGGGCGTGCCTATCGGCCACGGCGTGGCATGCGGAAGGGCAGCATCATCTGGACAATCGGCATGGTGAACCGGGTCAGGTCGAGACTCTCGTGAACCGCGTGCCGCACACCCTTACCCGACGAAGCCTTCAGGACCGAGCGCGCATAAAACGGTGTATCCTCGAGCGTCGTTGCTATCGAAGCCTTCTGGTCCGCGGCGATGCGTGTGGCCCTCGCAATACGCCAGACGCTCGTCGCTGGCAGCGGCCGCCGGGGCGGAACATCAAAGATCGAGGATCCACCGGCCGCGTCAAACCTCACGCCGATCGCGCCCTCACGGCCATCCTTTCGCGTCACATCGTAGAGCACATGGGTCTCATCGGGATCACTCGATCGCGACCAGTCCCAGTGGCGAAACGTATCTTCGAGCGGCACCACACCTGAGTTCCAGTCGAAATATCCCTGTCCCGACCAGTTCAACCGAGGTGACTCGAATCGAACGTCAGCCCGGGCGAGCGGCGCAATCGGGCGCCACAGGTGCTGGCCCGCTCCATCGATGGCGAAACACACTGCGTTCAAAGTGTCAGAGACGAGGCGCACCTGACCAACCACGCGGCGCGGCAGTGGCATTCCGACTTCCTCGATATCGACGGTCAGTGCCGAGCCGTCCCAGCGCAAGCAGCTGGGTCCGATCTGGAGAGAATTGCTGGTGCGCGCGAGGGAGAGTTCGCGCCGCTCCGTCATCGCCCAACGGCGCACGCCGCGTCCGTAGAGTGCGACGTTGAGAGAAACGAAGTTCTCCGGCCGTGCAGGTCCTGTGCGCCGCGCCCAGGCGTAGTAAGGCGAGAACACGCTGCCGATGAACGCAATCAGCGTGAGGCCGAACTGGCCATCATCGCTCAGCGCATCAACGTACCACCAGGCATAGCCGCTGGGCTCTACGGATTGCGCGAAGTCTGGTCCACCACCAACTGTGCCGCAGCGAGCAATCCCGAAAGTGCCGCCATCGGAACCCCCGGGCCCGGATGCACGCTGCCACCCGCCAGATAGAGTCCTGGGATCTTGGTCTTGGCAGCCGGTCTGCGGAATGACGCCGCCCATCCATGAGAGGCCGCTCCATAGAGCGCGCCGCCCGTCGCCGGAAACAGCCGATCGAAGTCGTTCGGCGTCGTCCTGACGATCCCAGCACCCGGCCAATCGATCTGAAGGCCCGCAGCATGAAACCGGGCAGCCATCTGCCGTTCGCATTGTTCGATCTCCGATTGCGTGAATGCGCGCTGATCTCCAGTCGCCGGCGCGTTGACCAGACAGAGCAGCGCCTCCCGCTCAGGGGCCTGGGGTTCACTGCTGCCATTGCGATCCTGGGCACACACATAAATAGTTGGATCGTGCGGCAGGCGCCGCCGCTGAAAGATGTCGGCGAATTCGGCGGCATAGTCGGTGGAGAAAAAGACGTTGTGGTGGATGAGGGGAAATCCCGACACACGCGCGGTGACGGCCCATGTCGCTGCCGATAGCGAGCGCTGCTCGGGACTGAGCCGGGTTACCGCGGGACTGATCGCAGGACCAAAGAGCCCGTTGGCGACAGCAGCGGAATCGGCGTTGACGATGACCGCATCGGCCTCGACATATTCGCCGGTCCGCAGTCTGACGCCGCTGGCACCCGACGTTCCGACGGTGACTTCGGTGACGTCACTTCCGTAGCGGAAGCATGCGCCATTGGCGGCGGCAAGGGCGGCAAGGGCGAGGGCGAGTTGCAACAAGCCACCCTCGATGATCCAGACGCCGTCCTGCTCGACATGCGCAACGAGCATGAGAGTGGCAGGGGCCAGAAACGGGGACGAGCCGCAGTAGGTTGCATACCTCCCGAAGAGTTGCGTCAATCGGGGATCGCTGAAGTGGTCAGCCAGCGCACGCCACAGCGTGGTAAATGGCGAAATTCTCCACATGTCACTCACGCCCCGCAGCCCCGACCCAAGCGCCAGCGATACCGGCGAGGGCTGGTGTGAGCGGATGAAGGGCCCCTCGAGTGTGCGATAAATTTCCCGCGCGCGGTTGCAAAACTCGCGGAACCCCCGGGCCTCCTTCGCACCTGCGAATTCGCCAATCGCTGCTTCTGACTGCTCAACGTCCGCGAAAAGGTCGAGCCTTGAACCCGAACCCCAGGAATGACGTGCCAGCCGGTCAAGCGCCGTCAGCTTCATCTCGGATTGAAGCGACGAGCCCGCATCGGAGAAGATCCGCTCAAACACCCAGCGCATCGTGAAGACAGTCGGCCCCGCATCGATGGCACGGCCTTCAACATCCACCTGGCGGATCTTGCCGCCTGGCTGCGCCTGGCGCTCGAACACTGTCACATCGAACCCTGCCCGCGCCAGTTCCAGCGCCGACACCAATCCACCGACGCCTGCCCCAACGATTGCGATCTTCTTCGTATGCATCTTTGCGCGCCGTTGCGAAATTCATCGACAAAGGGATTGCATGGAAGCCCAAAAAGTGTCTACTGTATTATACACAGATGCATGACTATTTCTAATTACATCTAAGGCGCGAGGTCTCCAATGGACGTCCCGACGCGAATAGAAAACATCCTCGAGACCGCCGTAAGGCGTATCGAGCAGCCCGGAAGTCCTCCCCAACTCGCCGCGGCCATCCGGTACGCCATCTTCCCAGGTGGCGCCCGGGTTAGGCCGCGGCTCTGTTTGGCGGTTGCCAGCGCTTGCGGTGACGACGCTCCGGAGATCGCCGATGGTGCCGCCGCCGCAATCGAGCTTCTGCACTGCTCATCGCTCATCCATGACGATCTGCCCTGTTTCGATGGCGCTGCCACGCGCCGCGGCAAACCATCGGTACATGTTGCCTATGGCGAACCGCTGGCTGTGCTGGCGGGCGATGCCTTGATCGTCCACGCCTATGACATTCTTGCACGCCAGTCTCTCAGCCGGCCGGAGCGGCTTGCCGGGCTCATCGCGATCGTGAGTGACGCGGTGGGCATGCCCGCTGGCATCGTGGCAGGTCAAGCGTGGGAATGCGAACCAAGCGTCGACTTGTCAGCCTATCATCGCGCCAAAACAGGCTCACTGTTCTCGGCGGCGACCATGGCCGGAGCGCTCGCATCGGGTCGTGACCCGGAAGAATGGCGCCGCCTTGGAGCCTGCATCGGTGAAGCCTATCAAGTCGCAGATGATCTTCAAGATGAACTCGCTGACCCTGCCGTGACGGGCAAACCGCAAGGCCAGGACGCCGCCCACCACAGGCCTACGGCCTGCAATCTTGGCGTTGAGGCCGCCTCCGAGCGGTTAAAGGCCCTCATGACAGAAGCCATCGAGTCGATCCCGGCATGTCCAGGGGCAGGAGATCTGCGGAAGATCATACTTGCGGAGTCCATGCGGTTCGTTCCCAAGCAGGTCGACCGGCGGGCTGCCTGATCTCTGCTTGCGAGCCGTGAATGTCATCAGGTTGAGAATCGGCCGCGCGCAATGATGGGTCTTGGCGATCACTGGCTGCGCGCTCGTGACCGGCTCCTGTCCGATCCGAGATTTCAGCGGTGGGCGGCGGCCTTTCCTCTGACACGTCCCATCGCGCGCCGCCGCGCCATGGCGGCGTTCGATCTGTGTGCCGGGTTCGTCTATTCGCAGATCCTGTATGCCTGCATCAAACTCGACATCCTGGAAAAGCTGCGACCGGGGCCACGCCCGCTCGTGCAGATCGCCAGTGAATTGGATATGAGCGAGGCGGCAACACTTCGCCTTCTGTTGGCTGCTCAGTCGCTCGGACTCGTTGCCCGCCGCAGCGGTCCGCAGGGTGGCGGACACTTCGGACTGGGTTCGCTCGGCGCAGCCCTCCTCGCCAACCCTGGCATCACCCGGATGATCGAGCATCATGCCTTGCTCTATCAGGATCTGGCCGATCCGATTTCGCTGCTGCGCTCGCCCAGATCTGAAACGGCGCTATCGAACTACTGGGCCTATGCCCGCACTGCCAACCCCAAGGATTTGGAAAGCCACGATGTCGCCGGCTACACGAGCCTCATGTCGTCGTCTCAGACACTCGTCTGCGCGGAAATCCTCAATGCTTATGACTTTTCCCAGCACCGTTGTCTGCTGGATGTCGGCGGTGGTGACGGGACATTTCTCGCCGCGGTGGCGCAGAGAACGCCGGATTTGAGCGTCGTACTGTTTGATCTTCCAGCCGTTGCTCAACGGGCTTCTGCACGATTTACCGAGCAAGGCATTGCCCATCGCGCACGCGCCGTGGGGGGAAGCTTTCTTGAGGACGAACTGCCCCGCAACGCCGACATCGTCTCGCTTGTAAGGGTCCTTCACGACCATGACGATGACGTCGCCGACATGATTTTACGCAAGGCCAATCGCGCGCTCGGCCCGGGCGGGCGCATCCTGATTGCCGAGCCGCTGGCTGAGACACCCGGCGCGGAACGCGTCGGCGATGCCTATTTCGGGTTCTATCTTCTTGCCATGCGCCAGGGCCGAGCCCGCACCGCCAAAGAGATCACGGCGATGCTGCATCGCAATGGCTTTTCCGTTGTGCAGCCGATCAAAACGCGCCTGCCCCTGCAGACCAGCATTATTCTTGCGCGTTCCTGATTTGAAACTGTGAAGAGCGCTTGACACTTTTATTCGTCGCACTAGACTGACACTCAATCAGGCAGCGCTGCCGTATTCCCGAGCAGCGGTCTGGCCTGAAAGTCTGGTCATGCGATGAAGACACTTGCCGTCGTATTGGAACAACCAGAGAAGCTCGTTCTGAGCCATCTGGCGCTGACCGAACCCAGCGAAGACGACGTTGTCGTCGACATCGAATGGAGCGGCATCAGCACCGGCACCGAACGCTTGCTGTGGTCGGGAAAGATGCCGCCGTTCCCTGGCCTCGCCTATCCGCTGGTGCCCGGATATGAATCGATCGGCCGCATTTGCCAGGCCGGCGCACAGTCGGGACGGAATGTCGGCGCGCGGGTCTTCGTTCCAGGCGCGCGCTGCTATGGCAACGTGCGGGGCTTGTTTGGAGGTGCGGCGTCTCGGGTCGTCGTCCCCGGCCAAAAGACCATCCCGATTTCCGATCACATGGGTGAACAGGGCGTGCTCTTGGCGCTCGCTGCCACCGCTCACCACGCCCTCGTCGCGGATGGCGCGCCTCTGCCCGGCTTGATTGTCGGTCACGGCGTTCTGGGCAGGTTGCTTGCGCGTCTGGTCATCGCCCTTGGTGGACCGCCGCCGGTGGTGTGGGAGACCAATCCCATCCGCGCCCAGGGATCTCAGGGCTACGACGTTCTCAACCCCGATGACGACCCGCGCTCCGACTATAAATCCATCTGCGACGTCAGCGGCGACAGCCAGATCCTCGATCAACTCGTCATGCGGCTGCAGCCCGGCGGGGAGATCGTCCTCGCAGGCTTCTATAGTGACCGGCTGTCGTTCTCTTTCCCGCCCGCATTCATGCGCGAAGCGAAGTTCCGCATTGCCGCCGAATGGAAGCCTGCCGATCTGGCAGCGATCAGCTCGCTGGTGGAAGCGGGAACCCTATCGCTCGATGGGCTCATCACGCATCGCGCGCCCGCGGAAATGGCCGCCGATGCCTACCGGACGGCTTTCTCAGATCCAACCTGCCTCAAAATGATCCTCGATTGGAGATCCTGCTCATGACTTCATGTGGTGCCATGGGAATGACCGTCGAGATGAAGCCCAAGATGGCGGATTTCATCGACGGTGGCAAAAATTCCGACGGCGCGCCGGAACGGCGCGGCGAGGAAGCGACCAAAGAAACCCAGATCATCGCCATCTATGGCAAGGGCGGCAGTGGGAAAAGCTTCGCACTCGCCAACCTCTCCTACATGATGGCGCAGCAGGGCAAACGCGTCCTACTCATCGGCTGCGACCCCAAAAGTGACACCACCTCGCTGCTGTTTGGCGGACGCGCGACACCGACGATTATCGAAACGTCAGCAAAAAAGAAGCTCGCAGGCGAAGATGTGAAAATCTCGGACGTTTGCTTTAAGCGCGATGGCGTTTTTGCCATGGAACTCGGTGGCCCGGAGGTCGGACGCGGGTGCGGCGGGCGGGGTATCATCCACGGCTTCGAGCTTCTCGAGAAGCTGGGCTTCCACGAGTGGGGCTTCGACTACGTCCTCCTCGACTTCCTCGGCGATGTGGTATGCGGCGGCTTCGGCCTGCCCATCGCACGCGACATGTGCCAGAAGGTGATCGTCGTCGGCTCGAACGATCTCCAGTCCCTCTACGTTGCCAACAACGTGTGCTCGGCCGTCGAGTACTTCCGCAAACTCGGCGGCAACGTCGGCGTTGCCGGCATGGTCGTCAACAAGGATGACGGAACCGGCGAAGCGCAAGCCTTCGCAGCAGCGGCCGGGATTCCCGTTCTCGCGGCAATTCCCGCACATGAAGACATTCGCAGAAAGAGCGCCAATTACCAGATCATCGGGCGGCCGGGCGGAGAGTGGGGACCGCTGTTTGAGGAGCTTGCGACAAATGTCGCAACAGCGCCTCCGGTGCGCCCAACCCCTCTGACGCAGGACGGACTTCTGGGGCTCTTCAAAGGTGATGTGGTTGGGCGCGACGTCGTGCTGGAGCCTGCAAGCTTTGAGGATATGTGCGGCGGCGTGCTCATCGAGCGCCCATCCCTCGAAGTTGTCTACGACACGGTCTGAACAGGGGCCGGGGGTGCCGCAATGATCGACATCGACGTAGAAGATAGGCCAAGAGCTGCGGCGCTACCGGCCGCCGGCGACGAGGCGCAAGTTGAGCTGTCGCCCAAGCAGGATCATGTCAGCGGGGATCCGGACCTACGGAGTGCTGACGTGATACCCGGACCATCCAAAACCGATGTCAAACCGGGCAAGGATGGTCTGGGCTGCCACTCAGGCAAGGATGAGATGCGCCGTGCGGCCGAATCCGCAGGCAAATCGGATACCCTGCAACGCTATGCCGAGGATTACCCGACCGGACCACACGATCAGCCTCAAAGCATGTGTCCGGCCTTCGGCTCGCTTCGTGTTGGCTTGCGCATGCGCCGCACCGCGACGGTGCTGTCCGGATCGGCCTGCTGCGTCTATGGCCTGACATTCACGTCTCATTTCTATGGCGCGCGCCGCACTGTCGGCTACGTCCCCTTCAACTCTGAAACACTCGTCACCGGCAAACTCTTCGAGGACATCCGCGAGGCCGTCTTCAAGCTTGCTGATCCCGAGCTGTATGACACCATCGTCGTGACAAACCTGTGCGTGCCCACAGCCTCGGGTGTCCCCCTTCAACTCCTGCCGAAAGAAATCAACGGCGTCCGGATCATCGGCATCGATGTGCCAGGCTTTGGAATTCCCACGCATGCCGAGGCTAAGGACGTGCTCGCCGGCGCGATGCTCAAGTACGCCCGCACCGAGGCCGAGCACGGACCGGTCGCTGCCCCTCGCGGCGGCGTCAGTCTCAAACCCACTGTAACGCTCGTCGGCGAGATGTTCCCCGCCGATCCAGTGTCCATCGGCGCCATATTGGAGCCACTGGGACTAGCGTGCGGACCTGTGGTCCCGACGCGAGAGTGGCGCGAACTCTACGGCGCGCTGGACTGCGCGGCCGTCGCAGCGATCCATCCCTTCTACACCGCCTCATTCCGCGAATTCCAAGCTGCGGGCCGCAAGATTGTGGGATCGGCACCTGTTGGGCGCGACGGCACCGCCGACTGGATCGAGAACATCGGCACGGCATGCGGCGTTACCCGCGCCCGGATCGACGCGTCGAAGGCGCAAATCCTACCTGCAATCGACGCAGCGCTCGCCCGCATGCCCATCAAGGCGCGTATCACGCTGTCGGGCTACGAGGGATCCGAACTGCTCGTTGCACGCCTGCTGATCGAGAGCGGGGCAGATGTGCGCTACGTCGGCACCGCCTGCCCGCGCACCCCTTGGTCCGAGGCTGACCGCGCCTGGCTCTCTGAGAAGGGTGTCGAGGTCTGCTATCGCGCCTCGCTGGAACAGGATCTGGCAGCACTCGAAGAGTTCACGCCTGATCTGGCCATTGGAACGACGCCGGTCGTTCAGAAAGCCAAGGAACGCGCTACACCAGCGCTCTACTTCACCAACCTGATCTCCGCACGCCCTCTCATGGGTGTCGCAGGTGCCGGATCCCTGGCTCAGGTGATCAATGCCGCGTTGGCCTCCAAGTCGCGCTTCGATGAAATGACCACCTTCTTCGAGGGCGTCGGCACCGGTCACGCAGCCGGAGTCTGGGAGAACATGCCGGAGGACCGGCCTGAGTTTCG
Organism: uncultured Hyphomicrobium sp.; assembly: GCA_964655725.1. Taxonomy (GTDB): domain Bacteria; phylum Pseudomonadota; class Alphaproteobacteria; order Rhizobiales; family Hyphomicrobiaceae; genus JAGVSR01. The sequence continues at coordinate 929 of CAZZPH010000068.1, read as the reverse complement.
CGCCGAATACAGGCGCATGATCGAGAAAGCCGCCAAGAAGCGCAAAGCCGAGGAGATGATCTGATGCTCGTCCTCGACCATGATCGCGCGGGCGGCTACTGGGGCTCGGTCTACGTCTTCACGGCGGTGAAGGGGTTGCAGGTCATCATCGACGGACCGGTGGGCTGCGAAAACCTGCCCGTTACCTCCGTGCTTCACTACACGGACGCGTTGCCCCCCCACGAACTACCCATCGTCGTCACCGGGCTCTCCGAGGAGGAATTGGGCAAGACGGGCACCGAGGGAGCAATGAAGCGCGCACACCGCACGCTCGATCCCGAACTGCCTGCGGTCGTCGTGACGGGATCGATCGCCGAAATGATTGGTGGCGGTGTCACTCCGGAAGGCACGAACATCCAGCGCTTCCTGCCACGCACCATTGACGAGGACCAATGGCAGAGCGCGGACCGCGCGCTGACTTGGCTCTGGTCACAGTACGGCCGCAAGAAAATCCCCGCACTGAAGCCACGCGCACCTGGCGAGAAGCCGCGAGTCAATATCATCGGCCCGATCTACGGAACCTTCAACACGCCGTCCGATCTTGCCGAGATCCGGCGCCTCGTCGAGGGGTTAGGGGCCGAGGTGAACATGGTCTTTCCGCTCGGCTCGCATCTGGCAGACACGCCCAAGCTGGTCGAAGCCGACGTCAACATCTGCATGTATCGCGAGTTCGGCCGTCAACTCTGCGAAACTCTCGAGCGTCCCTATCTTCAGGCGCCGATCGGGTTGCACTCCACAACGAGGTTTCTGCGCAAGCTCGGCGAACTGACCGGCCTCGATCCCGAACCGTTTATTGAGCGCGAGAAGCACACGACCATCAAGCCGCTATGGGATCTGTGGCGCTCGGTGACGCAAGACTTCTTCGGCACCGCCACGTTCGCCATCGTGGC
>CAZZPH010000067.1:0-10814 GCA_964655725.1 uncultured Hyphomicrobium sp. | reverse complement strand
TGAAGACAAGGACTACGTTTATTGGAACGTCGGACTTGCCCTAACGGTCGAGAAGTTCACGATGGATTTCCGGTACTGGGATACGGACATTTCCGACTCGGGCGCAGGCAGCTATTGGACCGACGAGGGCAGCGCCGATCAGCGCTTCGTGTTCTCGGCCAAGGTCACGGTACCCTAAGCGGATCGCGACAATCTGAATTCAGATCGGGACCCCTTGCGGGTCCCGATTTCGTTTCTGGAGACGGTAGGGGGGCTGGCGCCTGGCCGCGGGGTTCGCGGTTGTACGCCAACAGTCGGGGCCGGATGCCTGATCCCTGCGGTCCTGACCCCTATGGTCCTGTGCTCTAAAGTCAGCACCACAGCACTGTCACACCGCTGTCACCGCAGTGTCCACGGCACGTCACCCCCGTCCCCTAAAGAGGAACCGTCGGCGAGCCTGCCTGCAGCTGTGCATCCCTCGTCTCGCGTTGGCGCGGCGGTTTCAGGCTTGAGATCCGGCACCACGAATGTGCCCTTCGCCCTCTCTCCAGGGCACATTTGAGCAGCTAGAGGCCAGCCTGTTCGACCGTCGAGGATTTGCCCCCGCTGCCTCCAGGTCACCACAGGTTGGCCTCGTTTGCATCGGCGAGAGGCGGCGTGAGCCGTCGCCCGATCATTGTCCCCAGCGAGGCTTACTCGGTCCGCCCGATGCGCTTGATTGCAGCGCGGGGCCCGCCTTAAGTGGTGGCTGGAGGGCTTCGGACGTGATTCTCATTATCTCCGCCCTGGTGCTCGGCACAATCGCGGTTGCGGCCTGGGTGCTGGTGCCGCGGCTCTCAGAACAGCAGTTCGTTTTCTCCGAGGTTGCCGACGAGCCGGTGCCGTTCGGGTACCGTATGGCGTGGCTTGCCATTCGCTCTCGCGACACAGCCGCCGTGGTCGATGCGCTGGGGCTCGCCGAGCCGCGCCCGTGCAACTGGAACTCCGGGATTGGCGCCGTCTACGATGCCGAGCTTGGGGAAACCCATGTATTCGTTTCTCCGCCCGTCAATGGCTGGACATTCGTTGCGGGCCTGCCACTCCCGCAGCCGATGGGACGCTCGTTCCTGGACAAGGCCACACCGTTGCTGGTCGGGCTGGGCGGCCGGTTTTCTGAGATCCAGTATTTCGTCGCCTTTCCCCCGGTCGACCATTTTGCTTGGGCACGCGTCATCGATGGACGGCTCGTGCGTGCGTTCGCCATTGGCGACGAGGGCGTGATCTGGAGCAAGGGCAAAACGACGAAGGAGGAGCGCGCCCTCGGCTTGAAGCTGTTCGAGTTGAGGGGCGTGCGAGATCGCAAGGGGGATGCGGGCGGCGAGATCATCCTGCATCCGACCGAGGATCATGTGATGCGGATTGCCGCAAAATGGAGCCTCGATCCGACTCGGATCGGTAAGGCCTCGGCGCCGAAATCCACCGGCGTCATCGCGATCGCCCCTGTTGCCTGGCGGGTCGAGCGGATGAAGAAGGCAGGCTAGGGCCTGTTCGCTCTTGGTTGGATCGCAGGAGTTAGATTGTGGGGTCAGACCCCTAAAAGGGGTCTGACCCCAAATTCCCTAGGTGCTGCCCGCTTTGACTTATGCGGCGATCTGGAGTGCCGGGGCGTAAGGAATGGCCTCGACGCGGGCAGGTGCTGGACGGTCATCCACCTTGGGCGTCAGAATGCGCGGCGCAATCAGCCGGCCTCCGCAACCATTCCGTCTGGACTGAGACAGCGGTGTGGTTGCGCGTGAGTCTGGTCGCTCGCGCGGGTAACCGGCGCGGGCCCTTGCCTTTGGCCGGTTCAACCGGCTCACGGCCTGAAGGCGCTGCGCAAAGAGATGAGACTTGGCTGGCGTTTTCACGGCAATGGCCGGGGTCGCCTCGCGGCTCTCTGTGACGCAAGTTTCCGGTGCCGGGCTGCGACGCAAGGCAAGCGGTATCGTGCAATTGGACGGTGTGTGCGCCGCCGTACTGGCGTGCGCGCGCTCGCCCGCGCCCTCCGTCTCGCAGCGCCAGACCAAGCTGACCAGCCGCCTCCACCAACCTACCATGGCCTGTTGCTCCCAAGCCGCTGAACCCAAATGCTGCAGGCCGTCCCGGGCCGCAGTCACCCAGGCAAGTTCGGCTCTTATGGATAATTTGAGGTTAAGACTTGTGCCGAATTCGGGATAAGGACCGGCGTTTCATTGTGTCTCGGCGGTGTACTGCGGCATGTCGAACTCCCACGACCAGCCGGCGACCCCGGTGCCGTCCCGCATTTCGGGGTACGGCTCGCGATCGCCGCGCTGGGCCAGTCCGCCTCGGCGGGGATGCCAGTGCGCAATCGGACAGTGGCCCTGCCGCGTCTCGCTGCTGTCCAGGCTACGATAGAGGGAGACACAACCCGATCGTCCCGGCGTGGCTGGGGATGAGCGAACCCGCTCCAGCTGTTTTTCCGACAGGTCCGTCGGCGTGCCTTGTCCATTCAAGACGGCATGGGAAACGAAATCCCAGAATCCGACAAAGTGCCAAAAGACGGCTCCGCAGATGAAGCCGAGCGCGGCGGTCGCCGCTCCGGTGCGCAGACGGATGTGCCGCTGTGGAGCAGCCGGACGTGGCCGTTCTTGCCGACGGTAAGGGCTGTTTGCGCGAATCATCCAGCAAAGTCTGCAGGATAACGAACGGGCCGCGCAAGTTGAGCGACCCATATTCGTGGGGCCCCTGATGGCGCTGTCCACAGGCCGGCGTTGGGACCTCCTCGCTGTCGGGTCGCGTCCGGCCGGACCGCCTCATTGGCTGCGCGTGGAGCGTACCGGTGGCACCGTCATCTGCGCGGCTCGGCACAGGCGGCCCTGGTTTTCGTTGGCGCCACAGCTTCGTGGTTGTCCGGTCTTGTCAAAACAGATGCGGATTTCGCGCAGCCTGTTGCCGGGCCCCGACGCGCACACCACGCCGATCATCTCTGGTTCCAGGTTCCGGTTGACCGAGGCGAGCTCCGCCTTGAGCGTCGCGGGTGAAACAAATTGTGTCTCGAAGGGATTGACGTAGCGCTCCGGGATCCGGATCGAATTGAAGAGCTGGCGGGAGATATCGTAGTAGCCCTGCGGATCGAGCCCGGAACATGTGCCGTGCTTGCGGTATTCGTGGATGACAAGGCGCGGGCTGGGCATGATATCGAGCATACTGTCGATGAGCGGCTGGGGCACGAAGGGCCGGCGCTGGGTGCGGCAGAATTCCGGGTAGCCGCGCTCGTATTGCGGCCACAGCCCGTGCAGGATGAACGCGTAGCGCCGGCCATCGCGGCGCTGGCATTGAAGCGTGTCTCTGTCGGCTTCGGGTGAGGAACAATGGGTCGGGCTCCACGAGAGCACAAGGGAGTAATAGTCGAAGTCTCCTGCGGTATGGGTCTCACTGCTTCTGGCATCATCGTTCTGCCAAGCGCGTTGCGCGCTAGCGACGCCGCCGAGAAGTATGGCGAGGAGCAGGGCCATGACGAGTTGGCGGGACTTTGCGGTCACGTGCGGGGACTTTCTCGATACGGGTTCAGAGTTTCGGGACTGCAGCTATGGCCGGCCGCTCGCATCTGCTGTGTGAACTCAGGCATCTGGCAAGACGGGGCACCATAGCGGGCGAATGCGATGCTGCAATCCCCAGACTTGGCCGGCGCGGAGCGAAGCGCTTTTCACGTTTCGGCAAGCCGCGCCAGAATGCGGGCCCAGCTGCGGGCCCCCTTGCGGAAGCTCTTTAGATTGTACTTTTCGTTCGGGCTGTGGATGCGGTCGTCGTCGAGGCCGTAGCCAACCAGCAGGCTGTCCATACCCAGGACGTCCTTGAAGGACGTTACGATTGGGATCGATCCGCCGCAACCCATGAGGACCGCTGGCCGTTCCCACTCTTCTTCCAGCGCGGCAGCAGCCGCTCTCATCGCCGGAGAGCCGGTGTCAAAACCGATGGCAGCACTGCCGCGAGCTTCCAGGAAGGCGATTGTGCAGTCGGGGGGCAGCTTCGACGTCAGGAAGTCGCGCAGCACGCGCAGGCAGCGGTCCGGATCCTGTCCGGGTACCAGCCGGCAGGTGATCTTCACCGAGGCCTTGGAGGGAATGACAGTCTTGCTTCCAACCCCCTGATAGCCGCCTGTGATGCCATTGAACTCAATCGTCGGGCGCGCCCAGAGTTGCTCGATGATCGAGCAGCCGCGCTCGCCGGCAGGTGTCGCAAGGCCGACCCCGCTCAAGAAAGCAGCCCCCGTTTCGGCCGCGAGGGACTCCCACTGACGGCGGCGCTCCGCGGGGAGCGGAATGATGCCATCATAGAAGCCTGGAACAGCGATGCGCCCATCGTCGTCGTGGAGGGCCGCAATCATCCGTGCGAGCGCCCGGATGGGATTGATCGCAGGCCCGCCATACATGCCCGAATGGAGATCGCGCGCTGGCCCCGTTACGACCACCTCCAGGCCTGCCAGTCCGCGCAGCATCGTCGTGATCGCAGGTGTGTCCTTGTCCCACTGGCCCGTGTCGCAGACGAGCACCAGATCAGCTTTCAACTCATCGCCCGCGTCATCGAGAAATGCCGGCAGCGACGGCGAGCCGCACTCTTCCTCGCCTTCGAGCATGACGGAGACGGCAACGGGCAATCCACCGGCAACCTCTCTCCATGCGCGCGCTGCTTCCAGGAACGTCATCAGCTGGCCCTTGTTATCCTCCGCACCGCGGGCGATGATGACCGGACCGTTCCGTGGGTCGTCTTCGATGCGCGGCTCGAAGGGTGGACTTGTCCATAACTCGAGCGGATCAGCGGGCTGGACGTCATAGTGACCATAGAAGAGGACATGGGGCGTGCCGGGGGATACCTGGGCCCGGTCGTGGGCGACCACCATGGGATGACCCGTCGTCGGCCGCACCGAGGCATCAAAGCCGATGTCCTGGAGACATTTGGCGCACCACTCGGCCGCCTGAGTGCACGCGGGAGCAAACGCGGGATCGGTCGACACGCTCTCGATGCGTAATAACTCAAACAGCCGCTGAAGCGCACTTTCGTGGTTGGCGTCGAGGCGGTCAAGGACGGCAGGCAGATGGTCTTTCATGGATGGTTCCGCAATAGGTGATGATGGTTCCAGGGTGAGGGCCCGCATCCCATGCCGACACGAGATTGCGCGCCTTTTACCCGATGTTGCGACCTGCTATGCCAGCGTTAGCGCGTGCGGTCGATGGCTATATCGCAATTGTGCGCTTTGAGCGCCGGTCCGGCAGCATGAGATGATGTAGTGATGCCAGCTTGGGTTTATCAATTCGGAACACTAAAGACAGACGGCCATGCCGGGCTTGTCGATGAACTGGGCGGCAAGGGCGCCAATCTCGCAGAGATGGCGCGCCTCGGGCTGCCCGTGCCGCCGGGATTTACGATATCGACCCGTGTCTGCCGTTACTACTTCGCCAATGCCGAGTCGCTTCCCGACGATCTGGCGCCGCAGGTCACAGATGCCCTTGCAGCCGTTGGGATGAAAGTTGGCGCGCGGTTCGGTGATGCGGATAACCCATTGTTGCTGGCTGTGCGCTCGGGTGCTCCCGTCTCGATGCCGGGGATGATGGACACCATCCTCAATCTCGGTCTCAACGACGAGACGGTGCAAGGTCTTGCGCGGCGATCGGGCGACGAACGCTTCGCACTTGATAGCTATCGCCGCTTCATCGAGATGTATGGTGACGTGGTTCTGGGTGTTGATCACGGCCTGTTCGCCGACATCCTCGACAACTTCAAGAACCTCAACGCTCTGGGCTCCGATACGGAATTGACGGCCGCTCACTGGCGCGAGATTGTCCGGCGCTTCAAGCAGGCGATCATCGACGAAACCGGCGCGGAATTTCCCCAGGACACCACGCAGCAGCTCACGGGCGCCATCGGTGCGGTGTTGCGCTCCTGGTACAGCGAGCGGGCGGAGAGCTACAGGCGCCTTCACACAATACCCGCCGGCATGGGGACCGCCGTCACCGTGCAGGCCATGGTGTTCGGTAACCGTGGCGAGACATCGGCGACGGGTGTTGCTTTCACGCGCGATCCAGCGACCGGCGTGCGTGAGCTCTACGGGGAATATCTGGCCAACGCCCAGGGCGAGGATATTGTCGCGGGCCATCGCACGCCCCATGGTCTGACCGAGACGTCGCGATCGCGAACCAATTCCGCGGCAACCTCGCTCGAAGCCGCGATGCCGGATGCGTTCGCTGAGTTGCGGCAGATTCTGGAACGGCTCGAGGCGCACTATCGCGACATGCAGGATGTCGAGTTCACGATCCAGGATGGGCGTGTCTGGATCCTGCAAACCCGCTCGGGGAAACGCACGGCCGAGGCGGCTTTGAAGATCGCCGTCGATCTGGTTGACGAGGGTATGATCTCGCGCGACGAGGCCGTTATGATGGTCGAGCCGCAGTCGCTTGCGCAGATTCTACATCCGACCATCGAGCCTGGTGCGGTCAAGGACGTCATCGCGCGTGGACTGCCGGCGTCTCCCGGTGCGGCGGCTGGCGAGATCGTTCTGACGTCCGGCGAGGCTGAGGTGCTGCGAGCGCAGGGGCGTCAGGTCATTCTTGTTCGCGTCGAGACCAGTGCTGAGGATATCAATGGCATGAGCGCCTCGGTTGGCGTTCTGACGCAGAGGGGCGGACTGACCAGCCACGCCGCGGTCGTAGCGCGCAGCATGGGCCTGCCGTGCATTGCCGGTGCGGGAGCGCTGCGGATCGACATGAAAGAGCGCGTGGTGCGCGTTGGATCGCGCACGTTGTCGCCCGGTGACGTGATCACGCTTGACGGGTCGACGGGCGAGGTGCTCGCGGGCCATGTGCCGATGCGCCAACCCGAGCTCTCGCCGGATTTCGCAACGCTGATTGGATGGGCTGATACCTTCCGTGGCCTGCGTGTGCGCGCCAACGCGGATACACCGCGCGATGCCATCCAGGCGCGTAAACTCGGCGCAGAGGGAATTGGCTTGTGCCGGACCGAGCACATGTTCTTCGAGGCTTCGCGCATTCTGGCCATGCGCGAAATGATCTGCGCCAGTGACGAGGCGGGACGGCGTGCCGCGCTCGCCAAGATCCTGCCAATGCAACGTTCAGACTTCATCGAGCTGTTCCGTATCATGAAGGATCTGCCCGTTACGATCCGGCTGCTTGATCCGCCGTTGCACGAGTTTCTGCCGCGCCATGAGTCTGAATTGGCGCCGATCGCTGAGGCTCTCAGCATGCCGCTCGAACGGCTGAAGATCCGGGTCGCTGAGCTTTCGGAGTTCAATCCGATGCTGGGGTTCCGCGGTTGCCGTCTCGCGATCCGCTATCCGGAAATCACCCAGATGCAGGCGCGCGCCATCTTCGAGGCGGCATTGACGGCAGAAGAAGAACTCGGGCATGCGCTCGCCCCCGAGATCATGATCCCGCTGGTCGCCTATCGCCGGGAGTTCGATATTCTTGCTAACGTCATTCGACAGGTGGCGGAAGAGGTCGCGGCCGAGCGGGGACGGTCTGCAACCTACAGCATCGGTACAATGATCGAATTGCCGAGAGCTGCGCTGGTGGCCGAGGAGCTGAGTGCCGGGCCTGATGGAGCGCAATTCTTCTCATTCGGCACCAACGATCTGACGCAGACGTGCCTCGGACTGTCGCGTGACGACGCCGCTCCGATCCTGGCCAACTACGCTGTTGCCGGAATCATGGAGCGCGACCCGTTCGCTGCGATCGACACGGACGGTGTTGGCGCTCTGATCCGCATCGGTGTCGAAGGCGGGCGCAAAGGAAAGCCGGGACTAAAAATCGGCATTTGCGGTGAGCATGGCGGCGACGTTCACTCCGTCACCTTTTTCCACGATCTGGGTTTGGACTACGTTTCGTGTTCGCCGTTCCGCATTCCCATCGCCCGACTCGCCGCTGCGCGTGCCGCGATCATCGCCCGGCGTGGTGGGGCGAGCTGAGGTGGGATTTCATGTTCAGTGCCACCGGTCCAGGGGATCGCCGTCCTCGCCCAGTTTGCGGCGTGGACGGGGTGGGCCGGTGTACTTCGGGGTGAAAAACAGCGCGATCAGGAGCGGTGGGAAAATGAAACACCACGCAGCCCAAGCCGAGTAATCCCTGTTTTTCGACGAAGCCAGGAAGCCACCGATGATGGCTGCCGCGATCGCCGTCAATCCCCAGATGACAAAGTACGTCATAAACGTTCACTCTCCAGAAATCCGGGCGTCCATCGATGCCCGGTGAGTGCTTCACAATCCGGCGCAGTCTAACCCAGGTGCGTGACCATTGGGGCAATATCATGCATGTCGCGTTGGCCTGCTTACAATTGGCTTAACGCGGACCGTTGGAACAGGCCGTTTTTGCGCCGTGATTGCGCCAGTGCGGGAGCTAGGTTCGGGAAGCGCCTTCAAAATCGAGCCCGATATCCAGAACTGGGGCCGAATGTGTCAGAGCGCCGACAGAGATGAGATCGACGCCCGTCTCCGCGATGGCCCGCACCGTCGAGAGGTTGACCCCACCTGACGCTTCAGTCAAAGCGCGACCGTTCACGCGCCGCACGGCTTCGCGCAAAGTTGCGGGGTCCATGTTGTCAAGGAGTATGGCGTCGACGTCGTGTGCGAGGACGATATCGAGTTGCGCCAGCGTGTCGACCTCGATCTCGATCTTGACCATATGGCCGGCATGGCGGCGCGCGCGCGTCAGGGCGGCCGCAATGCCGCCGGCGGCAACGATGTGGTTGTCCTTGATCAGGATGGCATCGAAAAGACCCGTCCGGTGATTGTGTCCGCCACCACAGCGCACGGCGAACTTCTCCAATGCCCGCAGACCCGGTGTTGTCTTGCGTGTGTCGACGATCTTCGCATTCGTTCCTTCTATCGTCGCGACATAGCGGCGCGTGAGAGTTGCGATACCGCTGAGACGCCCGAGAAAATTAAGGGCGACGCGCTCGGCTGTCAGAAGGCTCTGCGCGCATCCCGATATGCGCGCCATGACATCGCCCGGTTCGACGGCATCGCCATCTGAGGTCGTGGCGGCAAAGCCGATCTCTGGGTCGATCTCTAAGAACGCCGCCCGCGCAAGTGCCAGACCCGCGACGACGCCGCGCTGACGGGCAACGATGGTTGCGGCGGCCTGAAGTCCGTGGGACACGGTCGCTATTGTGGTGATGTCACCGGCAAGGCCGAGATCTTCGGCCAGAGCATCGCGGACAGCGCGCTGGACGAGCATCGCCGGCAGCTGTGGCAGAGCATCCAATGTCAAAGTGCAAGCTCCCGGGGCATCATGCTTCGTGCGCGGGGACTGAGCGCCGATTTCTCAATCGCCACGACGTCGTGCAACGTCATGAACGTGCGATGTGCAAGCCGGGGCGCAGTCCGGGGGTAGTCGCTGCGGAAGTGTCCGCCGCGGCTTTCCTTGCGGGCATAGGCCGCCGCTGTGATGAAGCGCGCGGCGAGCGCCATGTTGGCGACGACCGCATCACCCGCGCAGTCGGCGCTGATCTCGATCAGAGTACGCATCGCGCTCTTGAGGCCTTTGCCGGAGCGCACCACGCCGGCGTGCTCGCTCATGGTGCGGCGGATGTGCTGGATCATGCCGGCGCGTAAGCGCAGATCGACGACCCGCCCCAAATCGACGCGGCGCAATTCGGCGATCGGCTGCACGTTTTCAGCGCTGACCTGCGAACGGATATCCTGTGCGGCGCGCCAGCCGAAAACGATCGCTTCCAGCAGCGAGTTCGATGCGAGACGGTTGGCGCCGTGCAGACCCGTGGAGGCGGCCTCGCCGACGGCCCACAGTCCCGGAACACTGGTGCGCCCGCGCGTATCGGTTGCGATTCCTCCCATGTGGTAGTGCGCGGCCGGGGCGACGGGGATGAGTTCGCTCGCCGGGTCAATGCCCGCAGCGCGGCAATGCGCATAGACGGTCGGATAGCTCTCGGCGAACCTGGAGCCGATGGCCGCGCGGCAATCCAGAAACGCACCTCGTCCTGCTGCGATCTCGTCGGACACGCCGCGGGCGACGATGTCGCGCGGTGCAAGCTCTGCATCCGGGTGATGCTGCGTCATGAAGCGCTCGCCACGGGCATTGACCAGCAGTGCACCTTCTCCACGCAGCGCCTCGGTGGCGAGAGGTGCGGGATCAGCTCCGATGTCGATTGCAGTGGGATGGAACTGCACGAATTCAGGATCGGCGATGACAGCGCCGGGGCGCGCTGCAAAGGCGACGGCTTCTGCGCGTGCGTAGGCGGGGTTGGTGGTCACCGCGTAGAGGCCTCCTGCTCCCCCCGTGGCAAGCAGGACGGCGCTGGCAGGGATGAGTTCGTAGCTGCCGCTGCCGCGTGTCTCGGCACGACCGAGCCGCACGCCGACGACGCGGCCGTTCTCCATCACGAGATCATCGGCCTCGTGGCCTGTGAGCACGCGGATCGACGGCGTGGCCTGCGCAGCCGCGATCAGTGCCTGCATGATCGCAGCACCCGCGCGGTCTCCCGAGACGCGCACGATGCGCTTTGCGGAGTGAGCAGCCTCACGCGAGAGCACGAAATGGCCCGCGAGATCACGGTCGAACGGAACGCCGTAGGTGAGGAGGTCGCGCACGCGCTCTGCCGCCTCGGTGGCGACCATGCGGGCGATTGCAGCATCGACGATGCCGACGCCGGAGATGATGGTATCGCGCGCGTGAGCGGCTGGTGTGTCACCTTCGCCCACGGCGGCCGCGATGCCACCCTGTGCCCACACGCTTGCAGCACCCTCGCCCAGCGGAGCGGCGGCGACGACGGTCACCGGCAAGGGTGCGAGCTTTAATGCCGTGTAAAGGCCGGCCAATCCGGCTCCCACG
>CAZZPH010000066.1:0-10853 GCA_964655725.1 uncultured Hyphomicrobium sp. | reverse complement strand
ATGTTCGGCACTCAGTTCGTGGGTGCGATCCACGGCCGGCTGCTGACCGCCTGGTCGACGGCGGGAATCCTCGGTCCGGTGATCGTCAATTACCTTCACGATACGCGCGAGGCTGCGGGGGTCCCGCCCGATCAGATCTACGGGCCGATTTTCTACATCCTCGCCGGCATGCTGGTCGTTGGCTTTGTTGCCAATCTGCTTGTGCGGCCAGTTGATCCGAAATGGCACATGAGCGACGAGGAGGTCGCAGCCGAGCAGGCAAAGTTGCGGTCGGCGGCAGCCGTTGCAACCAGCGGGTCGTTTGGAATTGGCAAGGGCGGCCTTGATGCTGCGGCGGGGTTGTTCTGGCTCTTCGTTGGCATCCCTCTTGCCTGGGGCATCTGGGTGACCGTCGAAAAAGCGCTCTATCTGTTCAATTAGCGACAGGTGCCTGGGCGCTCTTTGGCTCACCGCTCAAGCCGGGGTACCGGGAGTTGCCGCCTATGCGTCTCGTGCCTTACATCGCATCAGGTATTGCGTTTGCAGCTTGGGCTTGCGCTCCGGCATGTCATGCCACCGAGACTGAGTGGCTTGATGAACCGGCCGCCCGTGGGAGTTCCACGTCGCGTGATGGACACGGCGATCGCGAGGCCGGTCTGTCGCTGTCGTTGCGCCTGCGCCCGGTAACAACGAACTTCGCTGCGATCAACTTCGGCAAGCCGGATAGCCTGAGCTCCACAGAGTTGAACACGGTCGGCGTGGCGGTGCCGTTCGAGCCTGGAACCGGCACGACATTCGGATTCTGGACAGGCTTTCTGGCGCTGGTTGCTGCGGCAGGCCTTCACTGCGCGTCGAGGCATGGCCGTTCCGTTATCACATCGAGCCACGCGGTCTCGGGGCGGCGCTCAGGACCACTGTTCGGGGCACTCCGCGCCTCGGATGCGAGATCCCGCGGATAGATTTTTTCCTGCTCGCGTGCATCGAAGTTGGGACATTGGCGCACGGCGATCTCCAGGGCGGTGAAATGGTCCGCGGCAGTCTGGAAATCCGCCCAGGGGAGAGCATCACGTCCCCACATCGGGACCACGGCGATACGGGCAGGCGTCTGCGAAAGGAATGCGAGGGCCTTGGCGATCGTCAGCGGTTGTGTGGGGTCAACGCGCACAGGAACAAGTGCAATGTCGGCCTTTCCCGCCGCAGCGCGAATGAGATCGAGAGCCAGCGCGGTGCCATCGCCGCCATGTGCATCCGTGGTGGTGGTCGGGGCCGAAGCATAAGGTGTGCGGTCGTGGTCGATCAGATCCCAGCCGATCAATTCGCCTTCCCCGTCGCGCGCCAGCCGGGCAGCGATTTCAGGATGGGTATAATCCAGTCCGGTCATGATCAGGCCGATGGAGAGGTGTGCGGTGTGCCGGCCGGGCGGCACGCGTGGATCGCCTGGCTCCGCCAGCGCGGGCAGCAGGGTCACGACCCAGAGACCCAGAAATGCCCAACCGGCAGCGGCCGGGCGGAACGCGCCACAGCGCATCCGGCCGGATCGAAGTTTCCAGTCCCTTGATCTCCCAGCGGTCATGTCGCAAGGCGTAGCACAACAGGAGATGAGCGCGCGATTGTGATCTCAGCACCCGCCTCCTATAGTCCGGTGGTTGGGCATGACGCGCAGCATGGAGGGTCGATCGTGAGTGCACTGAGCCGCCGGAGATTCCTTGCTGGTGCGGCAACGGGTGGTGCCGGCTTGGCGGTGGCGGCTTGCGATGGTGCGCCGACAGCGGCACCTGCCGTCATCTCTGCATTGCCGGAATTGCACTGGCGCATGACGTCGAGTTTTCCCCCGTCACTCGATACGATTCACGGGGCAGCGAAAGTGTTTTCCGACGCAGTACGCTCCATGACTGACGGCAAGTTCCAAATCCAGGTGTTTGCTGCTGGAGAGATCGTCGGGGGGCTGCAGGCCGCCGATGCTGTCACCGACGGCACCGTGGAGAGCTGCCACACGGCGTCCTATTACTACTGGGGCAAGGACCCAACCTTTGCACTCGCGACCGGCGTTCCCTTCGGATTGAACAGCCGGATGCAGAACGCCTGGATGTTCGAGGGCGGCGGCATCGAGCTGATGAACGAGTTCTATGCGCGCTACAACATCTATGGGCTTCCCGGCGGCAACTCGGGCGCGCAAATGGGCGGCTGGTATCGCCGCGAGATCAACACGCCCGCCGACTGGAAGGGACTGAAGATCCGCATCGGCGGATTTGGCGGCGCGGTTGTCTCGCGCCTGGGGGCGGTCCCCCAGCAGATCGCGGCGACCGACATCTATCCCGCGCTCGAGAAGGGCACGATCGATGCGGCTGAGTGGGTCGGCCCCTATGACGATGAGAAGCTCGGGTTCTCGCGCGTGGCGCGGTACTATTATTATCCAGGCTGGTGGGAAGGGCAGGCGATGCTGCACTTCTTTTTCAACCTCGCCAAATGGAACGAACTGCCCAGTGCCTATCAGGCGATCCTGCGCGCAGCGGCTCAGACCGCCAATACGATCATGCTGGCGCGCTACGATATCCAGAACCCGTCCGCTCTGAAGAGCTTGGTTCGCAATGGCGCGCTTTTGAGGCCGTTTTCGGAAGAGGTGCTCGATGCGTGTATGGCGGCATCGAACGACGTCTATGCGGAACTCTCGGCCAAAAACTCCGACTTCAAGAAGGTCTTCGAGGCGATGACCCGGGTTCGGCGAGAGAATTATCTCTGGCATCAGCTGGCCGAGCACACGTCTGATACGTACATGATGATCCAGCAACGCAAGGGACGGCTTTAGTTCAACGCGTCTGACGTTTGTTTTTCCCTTGCGGCTGGGCGCCAGCCAGCGGCCGTATGCAGAAGCTGCACTGGAACTGCAGAGGTGCTGGTGTTTGCGATCGTTGCGACAGGTGATCCATGAGTTGCGGTCGAGGCAGGCATGGGCCGCAACCGGAATACGTCGTCGATTGGGACGCGCTGTGACGCGATGAGCCGCGCCGTCTTGGAGGACAGTTGAACCAAGCCCATCGCTTCTGCGGCTTGAGCGTCGTCAACCACTCAGACGTGGTTGTTTCGATTCATTTTCATGGTTGTGTCATGTTCGCCACGTGAAAAGTTGGAACTTCCGCGCGCGGGTACGTTTTGAACAGAGCTAACCCGTGGATTCCCAGACCATTGTTGAAAACGCCTGTTGAAAGCATGGTCTGCGGTCTGGCGCTGGCTCTCAAAAAAGTGTCGCGCGGGCAGGATTTTTCGAGTCATGCGCGGTGCCATGCGGGTACGCGGCGAATCTGGTTTGCGATCAAGGGGATTCGGGGACTGCATCGCGCGGGAGGCGAACCGGAGCTGCTGGAAAACGTGAGGAAAATCTGTGTGTTGCGCGGACGAGCCCTGGGCGTCCGACTGCTTGCGCGGATGGGGGTTAAGAGTTAGTAAACAGTCCTGGCCCGTGCTGTGCAGGGCTTGTGTATAGGCCGAACGCCAGCGCGATCGGGTCTGCGTTTCAGTTTCCAGTAGCTTTGCGTTTGTCGTTCTTGGCGTTTTCAGTTGGTCGCGTTCCGACCGCCTTCGCATTCCGGCAGGTGGCCGGATTCGATGACAGGCGGACGGCTCAGTTGCGTATCTTCATATCGGTGTCGAGTTTGGAGCGTTGACCGCGTGTGTCGTGCGGTGTTCGCGACAACCTGCTCGTGAACCTGATGTGATGGCAAAGTTATGTACCCCGAGACGTGTCAATGCTGATGTCGCGAGCGAGGCTTGCGTCGGGCTCTGCACTTTTCGAGGGTGAATGCAAGGCGTCAGATGTTGGGTATTCAGTCCATGACCATCGTTCAAGCGCTGAACTCGCGTTGGATTGGTGATGTTGCTGCTTTGATCGACGTGCGGTCGCACTCGGAGCAGCACAAGGGGCTGAGGCATCTCCGCGTTCTCCCGGCCTCAGCCGGCTGCGTCAATGGCGCAATCGGCCAGCGGCGCGCACGCGTGCGGCTAACGAGGACCGAGACCTGCTCGCTGACCGCATTAGCGCGCCGCCAGAGCGGCGTAGAAAAAGGGGCTGCGCATTCAATCGTGCGCAGTGCCGGGTCGCGGCACGCCTGTGCCGCGGTGCATGGCAGATGTTGGTCGCGCGCGGAAACGCAACACCAACGCAACGTGGAGAAGTGTGGCGGGCCCAGTCCGCGGGATACACCTCTTCGATCGCGGGCGCGAGGGCAGCACCCGCAGACTTGAGAGAGCCTTGAAGCAGAACCGCCGCTCGCAGGGGCGAACAGCGTACGGCGGAGCTGTGTCAGGCGAATGTTGAACCATGTGAATAGTGCGGGGTGAGCACATGCAGACGTCAGGTGCAGTCAACGAACAGGCTCTCAAGGAGCCGCCAGCCAAGTCAACCGAAGTCAAAGACGGTGCGAAGGAAGAACCGCGTGGCCGCAAGGTGCACGCAGCGCTCAAGGCGCGCCTGGGTGATGACATCTACGCCAGCTGGTTCAAGACTCTGGAGTTCGACAGTTTCGACGGTCACACCGTCACGGCGTCTGTGCCTGTCAAATTCCTCTGCAATTGGATCCAGTCTCACTACATCGATGACCTCCTGGCCTGTAGCCGCATCGAGTTCAAGGGTGCGCAACGTATCGACGTACAATTGCGCCAGCCTGGAAGCGCCCAGAATCGCGTGCAAAACGCCGCTTCGGTGGAAACGCCGACCGTGCCGGACTCGCGCAACGATGGACCATCGCGACGGGCAATCTCATCGGGCGCTGTGCGTCCCGCTGGTGCTGCAGTCCCGTCCGCACTTGGTTCAGCACGCGGGACCAGTGGCGGTTTTGAAGGGTCTCCGCTCTACCCTCATCACACGTTTGAGAATTTCGTCGTGGGGGCTCCCAACCGCTTTGCGCATGCAGCGGCCCTGCAGGCGGCTGAGTCAGTGATGGCGGGGACTCCCAGCATCAATCCGCTCTTTTTCCATGCTTCGGTCGGGCTTGGAAAGACGCACCTTCTTCAAGCCATCGTGTGGGAGGTGCGCCGGCGTGCTTCGGGAGCAAACGTGCTTTATCTCACCGCGGAACGTTTCCGCTATGAGTTCGTGGAAGCTTTGCGCAGTTCCGATCCGCTCGCGTTCAAAGAGCGCTTCCGCAATATCCATATGCTGCTGATCGACGATCTGGAATTCCTCCAGGGCGAGAAGACCGAGCAGGAGTTCGAGCACATCATCAATGCGTTGCTCGATGGAGGACGCCAGGTTGTGGTGGCCTCCTCACGCCCGCCCGGACATATCGAGCGGCTCAATGAGCGCATGCGCTCTCGCCTGCAGCGTGGACTGGTGACGGAGATCGGCTGCTTCGATGAAGAGCTTCGGCTCAAGGTTCTCGAGCGCCGGGTCGCTGAAAAGCAGATTGCGGATTCTTCCTTTGCACTTTCCCGGGAGATCCTGGAGATGCTGGCTCAGCGTCTGACCGAGAACGGCCGGGAGCTGGAAGGTGCGGTCAACAGGCTCCATCAGACATGGCAGCATGCGCGCGCCACGCTGACGCCCGACATCGCCGAGACCGTCATTCGTGATCTTGTCCAGACTGGCGGCGATCAGCGTCGAATCAAGATCGAGGACATTCTTCGCGTGGTGTCGCGACACTTTGGCGTGTCGAAGGGCGACCTTCTCTCACAGCGCCGCCATCGGTCGGTGGTGTGGCCGAGGCAGGTGGGCATGTATCTCGCCAAGCAGTTGACGGCGCGGTCGCTTCCCGAGATCGGCCGCAGGTTCGGTAATCGCGATCATACGACTGTCATTCACGCAATCCGCAAGATCGAGGGCGAGTTGTCGGCCAATCAGCGCCTTCGTGACGAGTTGGACGATTTGAAAAAGATCCTGGGGCACTGAGTCAGGCTTCGGACGCTGGACATAGGGCGAGCCTTTCAAGGCTCCAGCGTCTGGAAGGGCCCGGCTCCTGCGAGCCGGGTCAGCGGGGTGGGGTGCGGGGATGGCCGTGACGGCCGTCCCCGTTACTCTATCCACGGCTGAAAGGCGCTGCGGCCGCTCTTGGAGGTAAAAACGGCATCGCGCGTCACTCTAGTGGCTCCGCGGCACTTGAAATGCGCCGCCATATCGGGTCAATTTGCGGGCCTTTCCCGAATCCCCGGACGGCGCTCCCTTTCAGGTTGCCGTCCGGCTCCTGGATTTCGGATTGCCGGGCTCTGTGTCCGCCGGTTCCATTTTGGGGCAATAGGCACTTCCCTACAACCTGCAGGCAGGATCTTGTCTGCAACGCCGAGGCAACACATGCGTCTGGTGATCGAAAAAGGCGAACTATCCAACGCGCTCGGGCACGTCACGAGTGTCGTGGAGCGGCGCACAACGATACCGATCCTGTCCAACGTGCTTCTCAAGGCCTCTGCCGGCCGGCTGGAGTTCAAGGCGACGGATCTGGAGCGGGAGGTGGTCGAAGAGATCAAAGCTGATGTCTCCCAGCCTGGCGCGCTGACCGTTCCTGCTCACCTCCTGCACGATATCGTGCGCAAGTTGCCGGATGGCGCGCAGGTTGAGATGAAGCGCGATTCCGATAAGGAGCGTTTGACGCTGAGTGCCGGGCACGCGAGGTTCGCCCTCCAGACGCTGGGACCTGAAGATTTCCCCGATATCGCCGCGGGCGATCTGGCGCATACATTCGAGATTCCGGCCGCTGAACTGAAGCGCCTGATCGACAAGACGCGCTTTGCAATCTCGACGGAGGAAACCCGCTACTACCTCAACGGCATTTATCTCCACACCGCTGACTCCGGCAAAAAGGCGGTGTTGCGCGCCGTGGCGACCGATGGCCACCGGCTTGCCCAGGCTGAGCTTGATCTTCCCAAGGGTGCACAAGGCATTCCAGGCGTGATCGTTCCCCGCAAGACGGTGCAGGAACTGCAGCGGCTGGTCGAAGGTTCGGGAGACGCCGTGCGTGTTGGCGTCAGCGCGACCAAAATCCGCTTCGAGATCGGCACGGTGACGCTGACGTCCAAACTGATCGACGGGTCCTTCCCCGATTATGCGCGTGTCATCCCTCGCGGCAACGACAAGGAGATGCATGTCGGGAATGCGGAATTCACAGCCGCTGTCGATCGCGTATCGACCGTGGCGAGCGAGCGCGGGCGCGCGGTGAAACTTGCGCTCTCCAAGGACAAGCTCATTTTGTCCGTCAATAACCCCGAAGGTGGCAGCGCAACCGAGGAGTTGCCGGTGCGCTATGCATCGGACCCCATGGAAATTGGATTCAACGCCCGCTACCTGATGGACATCGCAAGCCAGATCGAGAGCGAAGAGTCCTCGTTCCTGTTATCGGACGCCGGTTCGCCGACCATGATCAAGGATGCCGCCGACGAAGGTGCGCTCTACGTCCTCATGCCGATGCGGGTGTGAGGCGCGATCGTTTGACGGCCATGCTGAAGCCTTCTCTTTGGCCTGGATGGCGGAGCTCATGACGTCTGCGCCCCCGTGCCTGTGGATCGAGCGGCTGACACTCGCGAATTTCCGCAATTATGACACCGCTTCTCTTGCTCTCACCCCTCATCCCGTCGTGCTTGCCGGTGCCAACGGATCGGGCAAGACAAATCTTCTGGAAGCCGTCTCGCTGCTAGGCCCGGGCCAGGGGTTGAGGCGGGCGCCCTTCGCCGACGTTGCCCGCAGCGGGGGTGATGGAAGCTGGACCATCGCGGCGCGTGTTCATAGCCATGTTGGCGCCGTGGACTTGGGCACCGGGATCGCACCGGCGTCAGCGGGGTCGGGGCGTATCGTGCGCATCGACGGCGTGACGAAGCAAGGTTCGGGGACATTCGCCGAGTATCTGGACATCGCATGGCTGACGCCGGCCATGGACGGTCTGTTTACGGGTCCGGGCTCAGAGCGCCGGCGTTTTCTCGACCGGCTCGTGTTGTGTTTTGATGCCGAGCACGCACGCCGGGCCACACGCTTCGAACGCGCGATGCAGCAGCGCAACCGGCTCCTTGCCGATGGCGTGCGCGACGGGGCCATGTTTGAAGGCCTCGAGCATGTCATGGTGGAAACGGGCGTTGCGATCGCGGCGGCGCGCAGGGACGCGGTCACTGCACTCGGCGGTCTGATGGAGGAGCGCCGAGCGCGCGATACCGCCGGACCGTTTCCTTGGGCTGGCGTTTCGATCACAGGGACGCTCGAAACCGGCCTTGCAAGCATGCCCACTCTCGATGTGGAGGATGGCTACCGGGCCGCCCTCAGAACCGGCCGCGAGCGCGACCGCGCAGCGGGGCGCACGCTGGAGGGCCCCCATAGGAGCGATTTTCTCGTCGAACACGGACCAAAGTCCATGCCGGCGCGGGTGTGCTCGACGGGTGAGCAGAAGGCGTTGTTGCTGGGTCTGGTTCTGGCGCATGCCGAACTCGCTGCCGCGCGTCACGAGGGACGCGCGCCGATCCTCCTCCTCGACGAGGTGACCGCGCACCTGGATGTGCTGCGACGGGGGGCCCTGTGCCAGGAGATCGTGAGGCTCGGCACGCAGGCCTGGATGACGGGAACTGATGCGGAGGACTTCCGCGAACTGGGACGCATGGCTCAGATCGTGCACGTCGAGGACGGGAGGGTGCTCCAGTCCAAGCCCATGTGACGTGCGACAAACGCTCACATTCAATCAATTGTTTCTCATAGCGTTTTTGCTCTGGAGAGAGCGGCCCCCGGCGTTCTTTTTTCGCTTGTAATTGCGCCTGTGTGATATAGTGGCCAGCTGACGTCCAACATAGCATTCCACAGGTAGCGAATGAGCGCCGAGCCCGCACGCAAACCGCTCGACTCCGAGTACGACGAGGACAGCATCAAGATGCTGAAGGGCCTCGATGCCGTGCGCAAGCGCCCGGGGATGTACATCGGCGACACCGACGACGGTTCCGGCCTTCATCATATGATCTACGAGGTCGTCGACAACGCCGTCGACGAGGTGCTCGCCGGTCACGCCACGCGGTGCGAGGTGACGCTCAATCCGGACGGCTCATGCACGGTTCGAGACGACGGGCGCGGCATCCCGACCGGTATCAAGAAGGACGATGATCACGACCCCAAGCGCTCCGCGGCCGAGATCGTGTTCACGGAGCTGCACGCAGGCGGCAAATTCAATCAGAACGCATACAAGGTGTCAGGCGGCCTGCACGGCGTGGGCGTTTCCGTCGTCAACGCGCTGTCCACTTGGCTCAAGGCCCGTATCTGGCGTGAGGGCAAGGAGCACGTCATCGAGTTTCGCGATGGCGTCCCCGTCGCACCCTTGAAGGTTGTGGGCGATGTCAACGCAGAGCGCGGGACGGAAGTGACGTTCCTGCCCTCGCCACAGACCTTCACCATGGTCGAGTTCGACTATCCGACCATCGAGCACCGCTTGCGCGAACTCGCCTTCCTGAACTCCGGCGCCAGAGTGATTTTGACGGATGCGCGCCACGCCGATGTGCGCCGCGAGGAGTTCTATTACGAGGGCGGCACGGCGGCCTTTGTGCGCTATCAGGACCGCTCCAAGCAGCCGCTCATTTCTGAGCCTCTCATGATCCGTGCTGATCGTGACGGCATCAGCGTTGAGGTCGCGCTTTGGTGGAACGACAGCTATCACGAGAACGTGCTGTGCTTCACAAACAACATTCCGCAGCGTGACGGCGGCACCCATCTCGCCGGTTTCCGTGCGGCGCTGACGCGCGTCATCAACAAATACGCCAACGAGAGCGGGGTCGCAAAAAAGGAAAAGGTCGATCTGACGGGCGAAGATGCGCGCGAGGGATTGACTTGCGTGCTGTCCGTCAAGGTTCCCGATCCCAAGTTCTCTTCACAGACCAAGGACAAGCTCGTCTCTTCGGAGGTGAAGCCTGTCGTGGAGAACGTGGTGGGCGATCAGCTTGCCGCCTGGTTCGAGGAGCACCCCAAGGACGCCAAGACGATCGTCGGCAAGATCGTGGAGGCGGCGCTCGCGCGCGAAGCGGCCCGCAAGGCCCGCGAGCTGACGCGCCGCAAGGGAGCACTCGACGGCTTGCGATTGCCCGGTGGCCTTGCGGAATGCCAGGATCGCGATCCCGCAAACACGGAAATGTTCATCGTCGAGGGTGATTCGGCGGGCGGTTCGGCCAAGCAAGGCCGCAAGCGCGAGTATCAGGCCGTGCTGCCGATCCGCGGTAAGATCTTGAACGTTGAGCGCGCGCGCATCGACAAAATGCTGTCCTCCGAGCAGGTGACGAACATCATCGGTGCGCTTGGAACAGGGATTCGCGACGACTTCGATCTGTCGAAGTTGCGCTATCACAAGATCATCATCATGACGGACGCCGACGTCGACGGCGCTCACATCCGCACCCTACTGCTGACCTTCTTCTACCGGCAGATGCCTGAGTTGGTCGAAAAGGGTCACGTCTACATCGCCCAGCCGCCGCTCTATAAGGTGGCGCGCGGTAAATCGAGCACCTACCTCAAGGATCAACGTGCGCTCGAGGATTATCTGATCGATGCCGGTTTGGAAGATACCGTGCTGGTGACGGGGTCGGGTGAGGAGCGTGGCGGCGGAGATCTGCGCCAGATTGTGAGGAACGCGCGTATCGTAACCGGCCTTATCGACCAGCTTCACTCCCGCTACAACCGCGGCATCGTCGAGCAGGCTGCGATTGTCGGCTTGTTTGATGCCCGCAGCGTCCAATCGCAGACGGCGGCCGAGGCGGCAGCGCAACATCTTGCCGCTCGCCTCGACGAAATCGCGGAGGAAACCGAAAAAGGCTGGGAGGGGCGCTTTGGCAACGAAGGATATGTCCTGCGGCGCGAGGTGCGCGGTGTTGCGGAAGTCCATGTACTGGACCGGGCGCTGCTGGCCTCTCTTGATGCCCGGCGCATCAACGATCTGCAT
>CAZZPH010000065.1:9358-10998 GCA_964655725.1 uncultured Hyphomicrobium sp. | reverse complement strand
ATGTCCTGGCTTATGGCTGCCCGCTCGTCGCGCTGGTCGAGCAGGTGCGCACGTCCGGCGCGACGGTCAACGAATATGGTGTGGAACTTCATTCGCCGCGCTTTCTCCAGCCCAAGCTCGTCGACGTCCATGCCGCGCCCTTTCCTGAGCGCGCCCAGCATGTGATTGTCATGGTCCAGCAGCGCAACATGGCGCAATTGATCGAGCGCCAGGTGACCCACCGTGCGGCGACCCGCACCATCACAGGTATGGCCGCCGTCCTCGCCCACGAGATCAAGAACCCGCTGTCGGGCATTCGTGGCGCGGCACAATTGCTGGAGCCGGCGCTCGGTGACGATGACCGCACGCTGACCCAACTCATATGTTCGGAGACCGACCGCATCCGCGATCTCGTCGATCGCATGGAGGTGTTCGGTGATGAGCGGCCCTTGCACAAGCAGCCTGTGAACATTCATGACGTGCTCAATCACGTGCGCCGCCTCGCCGGTGCGGGGTTTGCCCAGAATGTCCGCTTCGTCGAAGACTACGACCCTTCGCTTCCCCCAGTGCTTGGCCATCGCGATAAGCTCGTCCAAGTTTTCCTCAATCTGGTGAAGAATGCGGTCGAAGCCCTACCCGCAAACAAGGATGACGGACGCATCGTGCTCGTGACGGCCTTCCGGCCCGGTGTGCGGATGATGGTGCCGGGTTCGCGGGCGCGGGTCGCGCTGCCGCTGCTGATCCAGATCGAGGACAACGGCAGCGGCGTGCCGGAACATCTTCGCGCCAGCATTTTTGACCCGTTCGTATCTGCTAAACGCAACGGCGCTGGTTTGGGATTGGCGCTCGTCGCCAAGATCATTTCCGATCACGGCGGGGTCATCGAGTTCGACAGCGAGCCGCGCCGCACGGTGTTCCGGGTTCTGCTTCCCATGTACGACGGGCCGCCTAATGGCCATGGCACAGACTGAGGTGGATGAGCGATGGCACGCGGAACCATATTGATCGCCGACGACGACACGGCAATCCGCACTGTGCTGAACCAGGCCCTTGCCCGGGCGGGGTATGCACCACGCGCAACGGGCAACGCAGCAACACTCTGGCGCTGGGTCAGTCAGGGAGAAGGCGACGTCGTCATCACCGACGTGGTCATGCCCGATGAGAACGCCTTTGATCTCATTCCGCGCATCAAGAAGGCGCGGCCTGAGCTTCCCATCATCGTTATGAGCGCACAGAACACTCTGATGACCGCGCTGACGGCGGCTGAGAAGGGCGCCTATGAGTATCTGCCCAAGCCCTTCGATTTAACGGAACTGGTCGCGGTTGTCGGCCGTGCGCTGGCCGGCCAGGAGCGCAAGGTGGTGCGTTCGGCGGATAATGCCGAGCAGGATGATTTGCCGCTCATTGGCCGGTCGCTGGCGATGCAGGAGATTTATCGCGCGCTGGCTCGCCTCACACAGACCGATCTGACGATCATGATCACCGGCGAGAGCGGCACGGGCAAGGAACTCGTCGCGCGCGTGCTGCACGATCATGGACGCCGCCGCCAGGGACCCTTTGTTGCCATCAATATGGCGGCCATTCCGCGCGAGTTGATCGAGAGCGAGTTATTCGGTCACGAAAAGGGAGCGTTCACAGGCGCCCAGGCCCGCAGCCAGGGG
>CAZZPH010000065.1:0-9348 GCA_964655725.1 uncultured Hyphomicrobium sp. | reverse complement strand
CTTCGAGCAGGCCGATGGCGGGACGCTGTTTCTCGATGAGATCGGCGATATGCCTCTCGAAGCTCAAACGCGCCTTTTGCGTGTTCTCCAGCAAGGCGAATACACCACTGTGGGCGGCCGCACGCCCATTCGCACCAACGTGCGCATTATCGCGGCGACACATCGCGACCTGCGCAGCCAGATCGCGCAAGGACTATTCCGGGAGGACCTCTACTATCGATTGAACGTCGTGCCCCTGCGGCTGCCGCCACTGAGAGAGCGAACCGAGGATATCGCCGATCTGGCCCGGCATTTCCTGCGTGTCGCCGCGCGTGAGGGCCTCGGCCAGAAGGCGATCGAGCAGGCTGCGATCGCGCGCCTTCAGCAACACATCTGGCCCGGCAACGTGCGCGAACTTGAGAACTTCATGCGGCGCATCACGGCGCTCCACGTCGAGGACACCATCACGGCGGCCATCGTCGATCAGGCCCTGGCAGATTCGGCACAACACCACACTCCTGCAGTAGCGGAGGATGGGCAGAGCCTGCCGGAGCTGGTCGAGCGCCATTTGTCCCGATACTTTGAAAGTTTCGGGCGCGACCTGCCGCCGCCGGGGCTCTACGATCGCATCATCCGGCAGATCGAGGTGCCTTTGCTTTCGGCCGCCCTGTCGGCCACGCGCGGCAATCAGATCAGAGCCGCTGAACTCCTCGGGCTCAACAGGAACACGTTGCGCAGTCGCATAAAGGACCTCGATATCAAGGTCTTTCGAACGCCAGCGAACAGCTGAATTGCGTCTTCGCCGCACCACTTTTTCGCCGGCTATTGACGACGTTGTCGCTGAAATGACACACTCTCTAGGTCATTGTGTTTCCCCGGCTTCAGTGTGACCGGCGCGAACTCATCTAGATTCAGGCCTGCATGTTTCTTACGCCACAGCTGCCTTGCGCAGAAAACCACACTTTGTGCTGTGATCACACGGCTGTGCGGGCCTCGTTGCGGGCCGGCGCTGGGTTAAGCCCGGCATGCACACCAGGCTTGGGTCCGCACGGCGGAGCCGCACCCCTGGCGGTCGAGCCGGCAGCGGGACGGTCCTGATGGAATTGCCGGTATCCAAATCGCTTGAACTTGAAGACCGCGCGCGCGCCGGCTTTTTCGATCCGGGCCTGGAAGTCAGCGAGCGCGCCTTCAAAATCGGCCTCGTCACCGTCGTGCTGTCGCTGGTCTCAGGACTGGCCACCTATCTCATTCTGACGGGCCTCACACCCATCACACCGCGCGACGAGGCTGTGCTCGGCGTGCTTCTGCTCAATATCGCGCTCATTGTTGCGATGATTGTCATTCTCGCCTGGCAGGCGGTGGGCTTGTGGCGCGCATGGCGCGATCAGGTGCCGGGCGCGCGGCTCCATGTCCGCATTGTAGGCCTCTTCTCCATCATCGCAGCTCTGCCGGCCATCCTGCTTGCCATAGCGGCAACGACGACATTTTCGCGAGCGATCGATAGCTGGTTCTCGACGCGAACGCGCGAGATTATCGACAACTCCCTCATCGTCGCGCAGTCCTATCTGGAAGAACACGGACAGGTGATCCGCACCGATGTCGCCAACATGGCCCGCGACATCGATGCGTCTGCCGATCAGATCGTCGACGACCCCAATGCCCTGAAACAACTCCTGATCGCACAGGCAGGATTGCGCGAACTGCCAATCGCCCATCTTGTGGACCGCAACGGTCAGCCGTTGATGTCGGCGTTCGAGGACACGTCGTTGACATTCGCGCGCCCGCCGCCCGCCGCGATCGCAGAAGCTGAGAAAGGTCAGATCGCGGTTATCAAATCTAACGAACTGGCGCGTATCGCAGCGCTTTCCAGGCTCAATCGCTTCCCCGGTCAATATCTTCTGGTTGCCCGTGGTGTCAGCGAGAAGGTGATGGGGCATCTGCTGCGTACCGAGCAGAATGTCGATGAGTACAACCGGCTGCGACGTGCGCGCGGCGGTCTCAAGCTGGCCCATGGCCTGATGTACACGATGATTTCGATGACGGCGCTCCTGGCCGCGATCTGGACGGGGCTGTGGTTCGCGGGCCGCTTCGTCGCTCCCATACGCCGCCTCATTGCGGGGGCCCGCGAGGTCTCGACGGGCAATCTCGATGTGGAATTGCCCGAGAAGCGCGGAGAGGGCGACCTGCGCCGGCTTTCGAGCACCTTCAACACGATGACTCGAGAACTGAAGCAGCAACGCAACACACTGGTTGCGACCAATGCCCAACTCGAAGAACGGCGCCGCTTTATCGAGGCGGTGCTGTCGGGTGTCTCGGCGGGTGTGATTGGCCTTGACAGCCAGGGCCGCATCACACTGGTTTCGCGCTCGGCAGAGCGGCTGCTTGCCATGTCACAGGATGGGCTGGTTGGACGCCTGCTTCGCGATGTTCTTCCCGAATTCGATGCCGCTCTTGCACGATCTGAAGACACGGCCATCCGCTCGAGAGCCCAACACGAAGTGAAAATGTTCGTGGGCACCGAGGAGCGCACGTTTCTGATTCAGGTGACCGACGAGCAGGCTGGGGCTGGAGATGTGGGGTCCGTCGTCACATTTGACGACGTGTCCGAGCTCGTTGCTGCCCAGCGCACCTCCGCCTGGGGCGACGTCGCGCGGCGCATAGCCCACGAAATCAAGAACCCCCTGACGCCCATCATCCTGTCTGCAGAGCGCATCCGGCGCAAGTATGGAAAGGTGATCGTGGACGACCGCGAAACGTTCGAGAAGCTGACAGCGACGATCGAACGGCAGGCTGGCGACATCAAGACCATGGTCGATGAGTTCGCCGCCTTCGCGCGGGTTCCAAAGCCCGTCATGGAAAAAGCCGACATCAAGGATGCCGTCTTGGAGTCCGTCATTCTCTTTCGCGAAAGCCACCCCGCACACACCTACGATTTTGTGGTGCCTGAGGTGCCGGTGATGGCGCTGTTCGATCGCCGGCTTATTACCCAAGCCGTGACCAATCTCGTCAAGAACGCGACAGAAGCCGTCGAGAGTTCACAGGACGGCGTTGATGCAACTCGGGGGCGTATCGAGACTGTCGTGCGAGAGCTTACCGACCGCATCGAGATTGACGTCATCGACAATGGCCCGGGCCTGCCTGCGCAGAACCGCTCCCGACTCCTCGAGCCCTACGTGACAACGAAGGGCGCTAAGGGAACGGGGCTTGGTCTGGCCATCGTCCAGAAGATCACAGAGCAGCACGGCGGCGCCCTGAGCCTCGATGATGCCCACCCTGCACCCGATCGTCCGAGCGGAGCGCTGGTGCGCATCACGCTGCCCAAGCTGCGTGCGCGCGAACCTGCAGACGAAACTGGTCCGGCAGAGGCGCACGAGGTGCTGACAACTTCGACAGCAACCGCACGACCACACGGTGCTGCACCATCAAGAAACGAGAGTTCGTGATGTCCCAGAGGAGACACTAATGGCAGCCGACATCCTGATCGTCGATGACGAGGCCGACATTCGCGAGCTGGTGGCTGGAATCCTGGAAGATGAGGGCCACCGCACGCGACTTGCCCGTGACAGTGACGAGGCCCTCGCTGCGATCGAGCAGCGCCGGCCGCATCTCGTCGTCCTGGACATCTGGCTTCAAGGGAGCAGGCTGGATGGCCTGGAGGTCCTCTCCATCATCAAGCGCACCTATCCTGACCTGCCCGTGGTGATAATCTCCGGCCACGGCAACATCGAAACCGCGGTCACCGCCATCAAGCGCGGCGCCTACGACTATATCGAAAAACCGTTCAAGGGCGACCGGCTCATTCTTGTCGCGCTTCGTGCTCTGGAAGCCTCGCAGTTGAAGCGCGAAGTCAGGGAGTTGCGGGAGCGCTCGACAGTTTCAGCAGAGATGGTGGGTAAGTCGGCAGCGATCAATCAGCTGCGCGCCAACATCGACCGGCTCGCACCAACCAACAGCCGCATTCTTATTCGCGGCTCATCGGGAACAGGCAAGGAGCTGGCCGCGCGCGTGATTCACTTGAAGTCACGGCGCGCCGATGGGCCGTTCGTCGTCTTGAACGCTGCGGCCATGGCGCCAGATCGTGTGGAGGAGGAGCTCTTCGGTACCGAGGATCGCGCCGGAGGTCCGCGCAAGGTTGGCGCGCTGGAAGAGGCCCACAGCGGGACGCTCTATATCGACGAGGTGGCAGACATGCCACTGGAGACCCAGGGCAAAGTTCTGCGTGTCCTTGTCGAGCAGAAATTTCAGCGCGTGGGCGGATCGCAGAAGGTCTCGGTCGACGTGCGGATCATCTCCTCGACGAGCCGCGATCTGGAGCGGGAAATGAATGATGGGCGATTCCGCGAGGATCTCTACCATCGACTGAACGTGGTGCCGCTCAGGGTTCCAAGTCTGGCGGAGCGACGCGAGGACATTCCCGATCTGATCGACTACTTCGTCTCACAGCTTGCACAGTCGTCGGGCCTTGCACCGCGCCGTATCGGCGAGGATGCGACGGCGGTGCTGCAGGCTCACGATTGGCCAGGTAACGTGCGGGAGCTGCGGAATAATATCGAGCGCTTGATGATCCTGACAGGTGGCGCGCCCAATGCTGTCATCACCGCGGAGATGCTGCCTGACGAGATCGGCTCGAACGTTCCATTGCCGGTCAACGGTGGCGCCGAGCACTTGATGTCGCTGCCACTGCGTGAAGCGCGCGAGATCTTCGAGCGCGAGTATCTGCTGGCTCAGATCAACCGGTTCGGCGGCAATATCTCGCGCACCGCCGAGTTCGTCGGGATGGAACGCTCCGCGCTGCATCGCAAGCTGAGGGCCCTCGGCGTCTCCTCCGATCATCGCGGATCGGATGGACGACCCGCCTGAAATCGCAGCCAGCGGCACCGTTCATCGGTGCCGCCGCCGCCCGGTTCAAGTGCACAACGCATCGGCGCGTGGACCGGTTAACCAGGCCGGAACAGGGATCGGGTAGACTATCGCGCGACGAAGAGAACCCAAAGGAAGCGCGTAGCTGCAACTTGCCGGCTTTGAGCGCCACGGTGGATCATGAAAATCATCGTTTGTGGGGCAGGGCAGGTCGGCTTCGGCATCGCTGAGCGCCTGTCGGCTGAGCGCAACGACGTCGCGATCATCGACGCCGACCCCGAACTCGTCCGGCGCGCCAATGATGTGCTGGATGTGCGTGCCATCCAGGGAAATGCCGCGCATCCCGACATCATGGACCGGGCCGGCGCCCGCGAAGCCGACATGCTGATTGCCGTCACGCTCCATGACGAAGTCAACATGGTGGCCTGCCAGGTCGCCCACGCGCTATTCGATATTCCCACGAAGATTGCGCGTGTGCGGGCACAGTCGTACTTCGATCCAACTTGGGCCCGGCTGTTCGAGCGGGAGAATCTCGCCATCGACCAGGTTATCTCGCCCGAGATCGAGGTAGGGCGGATGATCCTGCGCCGTCTGGAGACGCCCGGCGCGTTCGAGACGGTATCGTTCGCAGACCGGCGGGTGGTCATGCTGGGGATCAACTGCGGACCCGACTGTCCCGTCATCGATACGCAACTCGTCCAGCTCTCGGGGCTGTTTCCGGATTTGTCCGCTGCGATCGTCGCGATCGCACGTAACGGCGTGTTGTCCGTGGCGCACCGCGACGATCAGGTGCGCGTCGATGACGATGTGTATGTCATTGCCGACGCAGCGCAGATCGGCCGCACGTTGCATATCTTCGGACACGAGGAGACCCAGGCGCGCCGGCTTGTCATTGCTGGCGGCGGTAACATCGGTCTTTATGTGGCGAAGGAGCTGGAGCGCCGCGATGCAGATCTCAGATTGAAGGTGATCGAGTTGTCGCGCCAGAGGGCTCTGGAACTGGCTGATATTCTCGATCGCACGGTCGTTCTCCACGGATCGGCGTTGTCGGAAGACTTGCTCCATGAAGCGGAGATCAGCGCTGCCGACACCCTGGTAGCCGTCACCAATGACGACCAGACGAACCTGCTGACAGCAGCACTCGCCAAACAGCTCGGCTGCCGCTCATCTCTGTGCCTGCTCAACTCGGCCAATTATGCGCCCATGATCCGCTCGCTGGGTATCGACGCGCATCTCAATCCAAAGGCCGTCACGGTGTCGAGCATCCTCCAGCACATGCGGCGGGGCCGGATTCGCGGTGTGCACACGCTGCTCGACGGGGCGGGCGAGATCATCGAGGCAGAGGTCATGGAGACGGCCGCGGTCGTCGGCAAGACGATTAAGGAACTCGATCTGTCCGAGGGTGTGAGATTTGGCGCGATCCTGCGCAGCAACGAAGTGATCAAGCCCGATGGCGATACGGAGCTGGAAGTCCGTGACCGCGTTGTGATGTTTGTGCGTGCCGATCATGTGCGCCAGATCGAACATCTGTTCCGCGTCAGCCCGGATTTCTTCTAGTCGCAGTCATGGCAGTGTGGAGCGGTAAGCAGGCATGGTGCGCGTCGTCTATGTCAATGGCCGGTATCTGCCGTATGCTGAAGCCGGGGTCCACGTCGAGGACCGCGGATTTCAGTTCGCTGACTCGGTCTACGAGGTGTGCCAGGTGTCGGATGGACGGCTGGTCGACGAAAGCCGGCACATGAGCCGGCTGGAACGCTCTCTGCGCGA
The DNA here is from genome assembly GCA_964655725.1 of uncultured Hyphomicrobium sp. Taxonomy (GTDB): domain Bacteria; phylum Pseudomonadota; class Alphaproteobacteria; order Rhizobiales; family Hyphomicrobiaceae; genus JAGVSR01. The sequence goes on along the minus strand of CAZZPH010000065.1, from coordinate 2,742 downwards.
GCTTCGTATACCCGCTCCGATGGCGCCGCGCGCGCTTGCCCATATCATGCGCCAGATTGTGCGCCGTAACCGTGTGCGTGACGGGATCGTCTATTTGCAGGTGACGCGCGGTCAAGCCCCGCGCGATTTCCCTTTTCCGCCCTCGGGTACTGAGCCGACGCTCGTCTGCCTTGCTCGCCCCATCGATCGTGACCGCCTTCGTCGTCGTGCCGAACAGGGAATCTCTGTCAAGTCGATGCCCGACAACCGTTGGGGCCGTTGCGATCTGAAAACGGTGATGCTGCTGCCTGCGTGCCTCGCAAAAGAGGCCGCGCGTGCCGATGGTGCAGATGAAGCCTGGTTCGTCGATCGCGACGGTTTCGTGACCGAAGGCGCCTCGAGCAACGCCTGGATTGTCACCGCTGAGGCTCTGCTCGTCACGCGAGCGACAGGCCCTGACATCCTGGCAGGCGTCACACGGCGCACCCTCTTGGACGTCCTGGCTGCCGAAGGCCTGGAACTCGCCGAACGCCCGTTCACACTGGACGAGGCTTACCGGGCCAGGGAGGCGTTCGTCACGTCGGCGTCTGCGACCGTGATGCCGGTCGTCCGCATCGACGCAGTGAGAATCGGCGATGGCGCGCCCGGGCTCATCACGCGCCGGCTCAGGGACCGCTTCCTCCAAGTGGCGGAAATTTCGCCTGCTTGATCCGCCGTTGGGCATAACCTGCCACTTCATCACGCGATGATCACGCCGGTTTCTGCTGCAGGTGCGAAAGAAACACGCTATGCTCAGTGCGTACGCCTGCTTCTGCCTGGACAGTGTTTCCCTGAGCACCTGGTCCAGCGCACCTGAAGTGTGCGTAGACACGGCAATCAAAGACCAAGAAACGCGGAAAGAACAAAAAATGGCCGCAGAACGAGCCCCCAGCCTTCAAGACACGTTCCTCAATCACGTTCGCAAACAGAAGACACCGCTCACCATTTTTCTGATCAATGGTGTGAAGCTCCAGGGCATCGTGACCTGGTTCGACAGCTTCTGCGTGCTGTTGCGGCGTGACGGGCATTCCCAGCTCGTCTATAAGCACGCGATCTCGACAATCATGCCCGGAGCGCCCGTCAATCTGATGGACGGCGAGGGTGGCGAAGACGGCTGAAGGATCGCTGAGCGATCGATAAGAACCTGCAAGACGAAGACAGCGTGGACGCCGGCGCGGTGGCGGCCGAGCGCGCGCTTGTGCCGGCCAGCACGGGGCGTGCCATTGTCGCCGTTCCTTTGCTGCCGCGCACCGCCAACACTGATCCCGACGCACGACCGCGCCGCGGCAGCGCGCCTTCGGCGCATTCGCCGCGCGACCGGCTGGATGAAGCGCGCGGACTGGCGGAGGCGATCGAGTTGGATGTGGCTGCGGCCTTGACTGTCACGGTCAATGCGCCGCGGCCGGCAACCCTTTTTGGATCCGGCAAAGTGGAGGAACTGAAGGCTCTGGTCGATGAGACTGGTGCGGGGCTGGTGGTGGTCGATCATCAGATCTCGCCGGTCCAGCAGCGCAACCTGGAAAAGGCGCTGAACGCCAAGGTCATCGATCGGACCGGGCTGATCCTTGAGATCTTCGGCCGCCGCGCCCGCACCCGAGAGGGGCGGCTGCAGGTCGAGCTTGCGCACTTGACGTATCAGAAGGGACGCCTCGTGCGTGCCTGGACCCATCTGGAGCGCCAGCGCGGTGGCGGCGGCTTTCTCGGTGGTCCGGGTGAGGCGCAGATCGAACTCGACCGGCGCATCATTGAAACACGCATTACCGCGATCAAGCGCGAACTGGAGCAGGTCGTCAGAACGCGCGAATTGCACCGTGCAGGCCGGCGCAAGGTTCCCTATCCGGTCGTCGCCATCGTCGGCTACACCAATGCCGGGAAATCGACGCTGTTCAATCGCATCACCGGGGCAGAGGTCCTGGCGATGGATCAGGTGTTCGCCACGCTCGATCCGACCATGCGCGAGGTGCGCCTGCCGGGCGGGCGGCGCATCATCCTTTCGGACACGGTGGGGTTTGTGTCCAACCTGCCGACCATGCTGGTTGCCGCCTTCCGGGCGACGCTCGAAGAAGTCATTGCCGCCGATCTCATTTTGCATGTCCGGGACATTTCGCATGCCGAGACCGATGCCCAGGCCGCCGACGTCGAGGGCGTCCTGGGAGACCTTGGTATCGACACCGTGCCGGCCCACAGCCACATACTGGAGGTCTGGAACAAGGTCGATCTTCTCTCTCCGCCCTCGCGCGCAGAGGCCGAGATTGCGCAACGCTTCGCGGAACGTCCCCCGGTCCTCGTGTCGGCCGCCACAGGGGAGGGGATCGATCATCTCCTGGCGGCCATCGATACCCACTTGGGGACCAGCGATGAGATCGTGTCGCTGACGGTTCCAGCCTCCGCGGGCAAGCTCCTGTCCTGGCTCTACGCCAACACATTCGTTGCCTCCCGCACCATCGACGACGAGACCGGCGACATCACGCTCACCGTGCGCATTGCCGCCGACAGAAAGGGGCGCCTCGACGCCCAACTGGCCCAACTCCAGAATCCGGCGTGATATTCCAGTCAGGGTGAGCGCGACAGGGCCCATGCGGGGCCTGTGAAGACAGCGCCGTGCGCGCTCGGCTATGGTCGCGGCGGGGCTCGCCAGACTATGATCGGCGCGTGAAGCGAGCGCGCCGCCCTCGAAGCGAAAGGCGTCAGATGCGGATTATCCTGAACTTCTTCCTGATCGCA
>CAZZPH010000064.1:0-11078 GCA_964655725.1 uncultured Hyphomicrobium sp. | reverse complement strand
TACTGCTCCGGACAGCGGAGGACCTGGCGCTCGATCGTCCGGTTCACGCGCGCGGCGACGTCCGCGGGGGACGCGCCGGCGAGCTGGTCGGGCCACAGGACCTCGGACAGCTCGAGGCGGAAGGAGAGCGGCCGCTCCGCGCGCAGGCAGAAGACCACGATCTGCTGACGCCGGTCGCGTCACGTCGCGCACCTCGTCTTGCCGATGCGGCCGACGGTCGAAAGCCTCGGCGGCCGCATCGACTTCCTCCCCCTGCTGTAGGGGCGCATTGAGGGGGAAGGTGTCGCCCGCGCCCAACCCTTCCAAACCAGCGTCCAGACTATGTGACCTCCCGCCCACAGCTTGCGCGCCGCAGGCCGGACCGCTCAGAGCGATATAGACCGAGAATTAAGCCGACCTGCGATACAATTCCGGCTTCCGATCGGCAGCCCAGGATTTCTCCTGTGAAGTATGTGTTCATTGCTCTAATCGCAGCCGCCATTGCGTTTGCCTTGGCTCACGCGGCAGGCTTCTTCCCCAATATCACCTCCTGGGATTTTCGCCTCGTCGCCGGAATCATCGGCGTTTCCGGCCTGGCCCTGGCTCTGACTTACGGCAAGTGAAGCTTGTTCCGAGACCCCATCAGGTCCCAGCCACGCATCGATGCGTGGGGTTCGCAGCATTGAGCCAGCGGTGTGCATCGAGCATGCGACGGTCGGCATCGAAGCCCGAGCAACGGCCCACGAGCCACCGACAGTCCACAGAACAGCGACCCGAGTGAACCGTTCCGGCCATCATGAGATTATCGCTTGCAGGCCCACACTGGGTCCGCCCTTGATTTCGGCCTCATGGCGCGACACAGAGTCAAAAGGCCGGGAAGAGACAGACTTCGCAGTACTGGTCGTTGAGCGCGCGGCGGTGGCGGCACAGCCCGGATCGCTGCCGATTGGAACGCCGACAGGGGGCAGATCGTCCTCTGTCATCTTCAAATTTGTGCGCAACCCTGCTACGGCTTCTTCATGGAATCCACCGATGCGACATCCTCGCATCCTGTGATCATGGAGCAGCTCAATGGTAAAGGCGCCAACGGCCGTCGAAGACTACGACGCGATTGTAGGGGTCGTTCAGCATTATATTAACGGCGCAAGGTCCGGCAAAGGCGACGGCATGAAGCCCGCGTTCCACGACGACGCGACAATTTTCGGGTACGTGGGCCCCGACCTGTTCGCCGGTCCTATCCAAAAGCTGTATGACTGGAATGACCAAAACGGTCCAGCCAAGGACATCCAATCGCGTATTGCCAGCGTTGACGTCACGGGGACTGTTGCCACAGTACGGCTTGAAATCGACAATTGGACCGGCCACCGGTTTACCGACTTGTTCACGCTGCTGAAAATCGATGGCCAATGGAAGATCATGAATAAGGTTTTCCATTTGCACGGTTAAGGACGCGCCCGCGCACGCCCGCAGCTGGCGCGCGCGTTACGGCTGCACTCGATTCCGACACACAGCGGCTGAACGTCAGCCTGCATGTCGACAGCAAGCCCGACTATTGCAACAATCGCGTCTCCAAGTGGCTGGATGAAGCCCTCGGGCTCGAGCCCAGAAAGCAAACCGCCGATGTCTCGAAACGCTAGCCAGCCAGGTGACACTCCGGGCGCAGCCCGCACCCGAGTGCCGTGGGGCTCCTTGGCCGTGGCCGGGATGATCGCGTTCGGCTTTTGGCTTTCGCTCAGCCCCGTCTACAGCTTCCATCCGACCTGCACCTACACGGTGAATGCGCGTGTAACCGCGGACATCGAGATCGAGGGCGAAATACTCTCAGCGACGGTCGTGCATCAGAATTCCCGCTCGCGGGGATGGATCTCGATCATGAACTCTGCCGGCTGCAAGCAGCGCTACGGCAACGCGCTGACGTACAAGCTGAGAGATGACCGCGTTCTCATCCTTCCTGCCAGGCTGTGTTATCGAGGTCAGAAGGCCTTTCCGACAGATGGCGAGTTCGATGTTCTGAGTGTGTGCGCCGGACAGAGCCAGGGCCCGGACATGGCGTTCATGGTGGATTCCGCGACGCAGCCCAGCCGATGGCAAGTCGTCACGAACGGCATCGACTTTCGGATCATACGCATGACCGCGACGTCCACGTGGAGCAATCCAACCGACGACATCGCGACAATTGCGCCAAATCTGCTGAAATCGAAGTTCAACCATGGCCAGAATGAGTGGGGCAGAAGCCCCGAACCATTCATCGATTTTCACAGACGTTACGATCGAAGCCGCCCCCGCGACGGTTTCGAATTCGAGGTGAGTAACGAGAATTTCTGAGCTGCGACCACCGAACGGAAATCATCGTCCGCCAATTGCGACTATTCGGAAGCTCTGCGGCGCACCCGACGAACGTTCGCACTCGATGGCAACTCGGCGACACCTGTTGCGCACCGGCCCAATGTCCGCTCCGGGCAACCAAGCGGTCTTTGCCTGCCAGACAGAAGGTCCGGAGTGCTCGCAGAGCCGCCCCTTACGCCGCCTCGCGCCGCCATTCGGGGAACGGGTCGGGCAGGTTCGCCCAGATCTTTGTGTCCACCTTGCCGGTCTTGGGCAGCGGCAACAGGCACCCATCCAATTCAGCGCGGATGAGATCCCTGTCCATCTCGCGCGTGCCGATGAACACGATCTCCTGGCGCCGGTCGCCCCACAGGTCGTGCCACGTCTTGTCGATGCGGGCGACGAGGCTTTCGTCCGTGGGCCAGTTCGACTTCGGGACAGCCGCCCACCAGTAGCCAATGGCCTGATGGCGAACAAGCGCGCCGGCCTGCGCCAGTTCTCCCACCCACTGCGGGCGTGTCGCAAGCCAGAAAAAGCCTTTGGCGCGGATCACGCCTGGCCAGGATTTGGAAAAGAACGCATGCAGTTTTGCCGGCTCAAACGGTCCGCGCGCCCGGTAGACGAAGCTCGAGATCCCGTACTCTTCTGTTTCCGGCTGATGATCCTTGAAGCCGTTCAGCTCCTTGAACCACGTGGGGTGCCGGTGCGCGGTGTCAAAGTCGAAGAGACCCGTGTCCAGGATCGAGCGGGGGTCGACCTTGGCGTGGCTCGTCTCGATGATGCGCGCACCGGCGTTGAGCGACCGCACGATCGCGCGCGCCGCTTCGCGTTCGTCGGGCGTGGCGATGTCGGTCTTGTTCAGGATGATGACGTCGGCGAATTCGATCTGATCGACGAGCAATTGCACGAGGGGGCGCTCGTCTTCATCGCCTGCGACCTCGCCGCGGTCCTTCAGAAAATCATGCGAGGAATAGTCTTTGAGAAGATGCGCCGTATCGACGACCGTGACCATGGTATCGAGGCGGGCCACGTCCGACAGGCTCTCGCCGTCTTCATCGCAAAACTCGAAGGTCGTGGCGACAGGGAGCGGTTCGGCGATGCCAGTGGATTCAATCAGCAGGTAGTCGAAGCGTCCCTCGGCGGCAAGCCGGCGCACTTCTTTCAGCAGATCGTCACGCAGGGTGCAGCAGATGCACCCGTTCGACATTTCGACGAGTGTCTCTTCGGTGCGCTTCAGATCCGCCCCGCCGCGCTCGACGAGTTCGGCATCGATGTTCACCTCGCTCATGTCGTTGACGATGACCGCGACGCGCAGGCCCTCGCGGTTGTTCAGCACATGATTGAGCAGCGTCGTTTTACCCGCGCCGAGGAAGCCGGACAGCACGGTGACGGGCAGGCGCGTGTCCGGCGTGGCGGATTGCTGATCGAGATGGCGGGCAACGGTGTCGTCCATCATGGACCCCCAATAGATTGGATGTTATAATATCCGCTACTAGGGCCGGCCACGGCTGTCAAGCTGGCCGGGTGGGCCGGGCGGCAGGACCGGGCAGCAGGACCGGGCGGCAGGACCGGGCAGCAGGACCGGGCGGGTGAGCCGATTGGGCGGGCCGGGCGGGTGAGCCGCGCCTCTGCCGGCGGCGGGTGTTTGCGCCAACATGCTCTGTCCGCGCGGACCTGTTCTAGTCGCCTGAAGTCTTGACGCACGAGGTCTGGACGCGCCGAGTCAGGCCACACCGAGCATGGACGCACCGAGCAGGGCCGAACCGAGCAGGGCTGTCCTCAGTCTGGCCGTGTTAAGTCTGACCGTCGTCAGTCTGGTGGCGGTGAGTTTGGCAGACGTGAATTCGATGGTCAGGCGCCCTGCCGAGTCGGGAGCGATCCCCTCGGCCGGCGAGGGGCACCGTTCTCGTTCCTGGCGCAGGAACAACGCTGAACTTTGACTTGCGAATGCAGTCCCAATGCCGGACAAGAGGCCTCGTGATAAAGAAAACCACCAAGCGCCGCCCTGCCCCCGAGCAGGATCATATGATCGCCGAGGCCCTGAAGGATGCAGGCCGGCCGGTCAGCGCCTATGAGATCATCGACAGCTTGCGGGATCGCGCCACGCTGGCCCCGCAGACGGTCTACCGGTCCCTCGACCGGCTGATCGCATCTGGCGCGGCACACCGGCTGGAAAGCCTCAACGCGTTCGTGGCCTGCAGCCATGCGAGCCACGAAGGCGCAGCGATTTTTGCCATCTGTGAGCGCTGCGGGCGGGTCGACGAGTTCGACGAGGGCACGGCGATCGCGGCTCTCGCGTCATGGGCCCAAGCTTCGCGGTTCAAGGTGCGGCAGATGACGCTGGAACTCAGGGGCACCTGCTCGGGGTGCAGCAGTTCGGCCCTGTGAGCTGCAGGGCAACCGGACGAGCACGAACAGAGCCCTGTCGTGCGCGCCCAACTCACCCCGCCGGTTCGACGTAGCGCGGAAAGACCCCCTGCGGCTCGGGGATCGGCGTACCGGGTTTGAGACGTCCAGACTCTCCCAGCGCTGCAAAGGATCGCACGTCAGCGCCCTGCCCCAGAAGTTCGAGCAGTTTGGTAGCGCTCTCGGGCATCACCGGCTGGATCAGGATCGCAAACTGCCGGACGCACTCCGCCGTCACGTAGAGCGTGGTTGCCATGCGGCCGGGATCGGTCTTTTTCTTCGCCCACGGCTCCTCGGACGCAAAATACTGGTTGGCGTCGGAGACCACCGACCAGACTGCATCGAGGTAGCGCGTGATCGCCTGCCGGTCCATCTGCTCGCGCGCGATCGCATACATGCCATCTGCCGCCGCAAGGATCGCGCGATCAGCATCCGTGAAGGCCTGAGGCTCAGGGATCGCGCCACTGCAGTTCTTGTAAATCATCGACAACGACCGTTGCGCGAGATTGCCCAGATTGTTGGCCAGATCCGCGTTGATGCGATTCGCGATCGCCTCGGGTGAGTAGTTGCCGTCCTGGCCGAACATGACCTCGCGCAGGAAGAAGTAGCGCACCTGCTCGCGGCCGTAGGCTTTGACGAGATCGAACGGATCGACGACGTTGCCGACCGACTTCGACATCTTCTCGCCCTTGTTGAGTACGAACCCGTGTGAAAAGACGCGCTTGGGCAGCGGCAGGCCCGCGCTCATCAGGAAGGCTGGCCAATAGACCGCGTGGAAGCGCACGATGTCCTTGCCGATGACGTGCACGTCGGCCGGCCAGAAATCTTTGCGCGGATGGTCGCCTGAATTGAGAATGCCGGTTGCGGTCACATAATTGTTGAGCGCGTCGATCCACACGTACATGACATGATCGGGCGCACCGGGCACTGGAATGCCCCAGTCGAGCGTCGAGCGCGAAATAGACAGATCCTCAAGCCCCATCCTGACGAAGCTTACGACTTCATTGCGCCGCTCCGGCGGGAGGATGAAGCCGGGATTGGCCTCGTAGTGCTCAAGCAGGCGATCCTGAAACGCCGAAAGCCGGAAGAAATAGGTCTCCTCCTCGTTCCATTCGACCGGCGTTCCCGTCGGCGTGGCGAAACGCTGGCCGCCCTCAGGCCCGCCTTCTGCGGGTCCGCGCACTTCCGTCTCGCTTTCCTTGTAGTAGGTCTCGTCGCGGACTGAGTACCAGCCGCCGTACGTCTTCTTGAAGATGTCGCCGTTGGCTTCCATTCGCCGCCACAGCTCGGCGCACGCCTCATAGTGGCGCGGCTCCGTCGTGCGAATGAAGTCGTCGTTAGACAGGCCCAGCACGCCGGCCATCTCGATGAAGCGCGCCGAATTGCGGTCCGCCAGCTCACGCGGGCTCAACCCCTCCTTCAACGCCGTCTGCTTCATCTTGAGCCCGTGCTCATCGGTGCCGGTAAGGAAGAACACCTCCTTGCCGTCAAGGCGCTCGAAGCGCGCGATCGTATCGGTGGCGATGGCTTCATAGGCATGGCCGATGTGCGGCACGCCGTTGGGGTAAGAAATCGCCGTCGTGATGTAAAAGCGCGCGCTCATTGTTCCGCCTATCGGGTGGGCTCGCCCGCTCAAGGGTCCGGGCAGGCGCTAGGCACCGGCACGCGAAGCCTCTGACAGCCGCTGGAAGGTTCGGATTATCAGGGCTTTGCGATCCAGATTGAGAGCATCCGTTTCGGCCTTGTCGGCGACGACGGTTTCCCACAGTTGTGCCCATGCCGCAAGGCGGACCTCGCTCATCGCCACGGTGCTTGCCCCGTGACTGCCGGGATCAGCCTCCATGAGGGCGTTCCTGCGGATCATCTGCGCCAGCGCTCGCAGAAGAAGTTCGAAAAACAGCTCGTACTGGACTTCTGCGACCGGGGAGCCAATTTCATCTCCCAGGGTATGGACGCGCGCCCAGTCGAGGTTACCCAGCCCTGCCAGCCCTTCGCTGATGCGGTCATGAAGCTGCAGACCGCCACCGGTGTGCAACATCAGCAGGCGCCGCACGCTTCCTTCTGCAAGGCCCGATAGGGCTTGCCATGCAGCGCCCGTAGGTATGCCGGATGCGCTGTCGTCATCAACGGCAAGCATCGCTTGCGCGACCGCCCTTCGGAGATCCTCCTCGCCAAGCGGGAGGCAGTCGAGCGACCGGCACCGCGAGCGTAACGTCGCCAGCAACCGCTGTGGATGGGCCGCGACAAGGAGAAATATGGTGCGAGCCGGCGGCTCCTCGAGGGATTTGAGAAGCGCATTGGCCGCGTTGGTGTTGAGGTCGTCCGCGGGATCGATGATCACGACCCGCCAGCCCGATCCACCGGGCTGCAGATGAAGGAAGCCGCGCAGGCGGCGAACCTCATCAACCGGGATTTCGGTCTTGAGCTTCTTGCCCTTGAAATCCCAGGGCCGGCGAATGACCAGCAGTTCGGGGTGCGCCAACTGTGCCACAAGCCGGGCGGCCTGGCCCTCGCGGTCGACGTCCAAAGTCTGTCCGAACGGATCGCGCTCGTGATCCTCGGCCAGGAGAAATCGCGCGATGCGATAGGCCAGTGTCGCCTTCCCAATCCCGGCCGGCCCCTTCAGGAGCCAGGCATGATGCGGGCGGCCCGAGGCGAATGCCTCCAGGAACGTTGCCTCCGCGCGCCCTTGACCATCCAGGCGCAACGTTGCGCGCGGATGGGGAAAGCCATCCAGTCTGTCGGGCTCCGGGAGTGTCTCCTGCTCGCCGATGGAGGAAGCGCGCGCCATGATCGTTACGCCGCTTCAATGGCCAACAGTCGCTGGACGGCCATCCAGACGTCATTCTCGACCTCTCCGGGCGTCCTCTGGCCATCGACGACGACACACCGCAACGGCTCCTTGCGCGCGATTTCCAGAAATCCCTCACGCAGACGCTTGTGAAAGGCAAGGTCGCGAGCCTCGAAGCGATCCGAGAGCAGGCTGCGCGGGTGCTTGGCTGCGGGACTTGTGCTTTTCTCCACCGGCTCGGGTACCGTTCTGCGCAATGCGGCGCGCGCCAGGCCGACCTCGGCTGGAATGTCGACGATGAACGTCAAATCAGGTTTCGTACCCGCGACGACGATGAGATCCAAGGCTTCGAGGAGTTGCGGGGCGAGTTTTCCTGCAAACCCCTGGTAGGCGCGCGTACTGTCCGAGAAGCGATCGCAGATGACGTGACGGCCGGCCGCGAGTGACGGACGGATCAGTCGATCCAGGTGATCGGCACGGGCCGCATAAAAAACCAGCGCCTCGGAGAGCGCACCATGTTCCTCAACCGCCGGATCGAGCAACAGATCGCGCAGACGCTCTGCGAATGGGGAGCCGCCCGGCTCGCGTGTGAGAATTGCCGTCTGCCCCATGCGGCCGAGGCGATCGGCGAGGCGTTTGGCCTGGGTCGACTTGCCCGAGCCCTCACCGCCTTCGAATGTTATGAATTTCCCGCCGCTCATGGTCTCTCCGGCTGCGATGGCATCGGCCTGCCGCAGGTCCACATCGAGAGCAGCCGTTCAAACCGCTTCCCTCATCAGGTCGCCACCGCTTCTGACGGCCCAGAGTCTAAAGGTTCGCCCAGCGGAGTGCCATAAAAACAAGGCTATCAACGCCCTGCCACCAGAACTTTGCCCTCTCCACGTCCTCCATGGCGACCAAGGGGACATCACTGGTGGCGTTCGACGAACTCGTCACACGCAACGTGCCCACCTCGTCACCCTTGCGGATTGGGGGCTTGAGGGGCCCCTGGTAGACGATCTCGGCCTTGAGACGCTGATTGGCTGGAAATCGTGGCAGAACAACGCTGAGGCTGCCACCCTGGCCGGTGACGGGCACATACCACTTCTCTCCTCCCCAGACCCGGGCATAGGCCACTGTCTCGTCAGCATCGAAAAGGTTGAACGTGGCAAAGCTGCGCTGACCCCACTCGATCAGACGCCGCGCCTCCTCGCGCCGGACCTGGGCATCTGGCAGGCCCGTTACAACCCCGATCAGCCTGCGGCCCTCATGCAGGGCCGAGACGACGATGCCGTAGCCCGCCTCCTTGGTGTGGCCAGTCTTGAGCCCATCGATCCCGATTCCTGCCCCGAGCAGTGGATTGCGATTGATGAACCTATGCTTGCGGTAATTGAACTCCCGCTGAGCAAAGACCGGGTAATGCTCGGGATAGGTCTTGATGATGTGGCGAGCGAGAAGCGCGATATCCCGCGCTGTCATCAGGTGTTCGGGATGATGCAGACCGGTGGCGTTGCGGAAGGTCGATTGCTTCAACCCGATGCGCCGGGCCTCCTCTTCCATCAGGACGGCGAATTTTGCTTCTGTCCCGCCCAGATGTTCGGCAACCGCAATCGAAACGTCATTCCCTGACTGGATGATGATCCCCTGGATGATCTCATCGACGCGTGCGCGTGTGTTGATCGGCACGAACATGGCCGAGGTTCGTGAAGGAGCCCCGCCGGTGCGCCACGCATTCTCGCTGACCAGGATCTCATCGTCCATCTTCAGCCGGCCTTCGGCGATCGCCTTGAACACCATATCGAGCGTCATCAGCTTGCTCATGCTCGCCGGCGGCGCCAGTGTGTCGGCGTTATGCTGATAAAGGACCGACCCCGTGTCCGCATCCATCAGAATCGCACTTTGAGCGCGCGTGTTGAATTCGCCGGTCTGCTGAGCACGCGCAACTCCGGTTGCGAACAACCACAGTGCCGCCGCCAAAGAAGCGCACACGATTCGCCCGAATCCGACGCGGGAAGACGCATGAGAAATCATATGAAACATTGACGAACCTGAAGCTGCCGTTTCGTCGATGCCATGAGTTATGGGTTGTCGGGCCGCCGAGGTCAACCTCTTGGAATGTCGCCGACTCATTCCCGGACAACGCGCAGATTGGTCGCAGACAACGATCTGTACAGCGTCCTACCTGAGGTCGGCGGCACCCAAACTCTGACGGCTCCAGGACTGAGGTGCGCCGTTGTGCGACGATATGGCGTTCTGGCGCCACCAGCTTTGCGAGGCAAGAAACCTGCGCTCTCGCGCATCGTGGCCATCGAGTGGTGCCCGGCCGGCATAGCGCACTCGCACACGGCCGAGCCCTTGCCGTTCGAGCCCCAAGGCGCGCGAGGATGCGCGCGAAAGATCGATGATCCGATCGGCGACGAACGGACCGCGATCGTTCACACGAACCAGAACCGTGCGGCCGTTTGCAAGGTTGGTGACATAAGCATAGGTCGGCATGGGCAACGTGGGATGCGCTGCTGTCAGCGCGTTCATGTCGTAGATTTCACCGTTGGCGGTTTTGCGGCCATGAAAGTCGTCGCCGTACCACGATGCAATGCCTGTTGCGTCGTAGTCGGGCTGCTCGCGCGGTGTGTACCAGCGGCCTGAGACCATATACGGCTTGCCGACCTTATAGACCCCGCCACCTTTTGGAATCGCCTGTCCCGGTCCCGCGACACGCGGGCTTGCCGAAACCCCGGTCTTGTCGCGGGTCGAGGACGAGCAGCCCGGCAAGACGACCATGGCGACGAGAAGCGCCGTCACCGTGCGGAGCGGCCAGCTTCTGGCCGGGGAGGGCGAGTGTTGGAGGCTGATTCTGGGGGCTGACACAGCGTGCTACTCGGTACGTTTGCTGTCGGATCTGAGGTGCAGGCCCGTCCGGAACTGGCCCTCGGCCAGCATGACGCCAGGCCATCTGTCAGGATCACCCGGCAACTGGCCGTTTCAGGGCGTCAAAGTGACCAAACGTGACTAAGAATATGTTAAGGCACCGCGCAGGCTGACGTTTTCCGTTCAAAGGGCGCGCAAAGCCCCGGAAGCATGCTTGAGAGACGGAATGGTCACGTCTATAGGTGCCGCCGGCCTGATGGCGACATCAAAGGCCGAACAGGAGGTGGCGCCCGCACGTGGCGTGTTCGGCCGCGAATGCGGCGGCGCTGGCCGATTGAGCGGGAGGGATGGTCGAGTGGTTTAAGGCACCGGTCTTGAAAACCGGCGTGGGTGCAAGCCCACCGTGGGTTCGAATCCCACTCCCTCCGCCACAAGCACTGCCTAAGCCATTGTTTTATAGGAACTTTTATATCTGGCCTGCTGACAACCCCAACATTGACCCCAGCGCGCAGCATGTCCAAGACCGGTAACCACCTGACGCTCGCCGCATCGGGGGAGCCCCCAGTTCATCACCGGCTCAGCAACCCTGAATGCACGTTTCCCCGGACAGTGGTTCCAAGTGGAAGCCGGCTTGCATTATAACTGGCATCGGCACTACGATCCGACCCTCGGGAGGTACACCCAGCCCGACCCGCTCGGCTTCGTCGATGGGCCGAGTGTGTATGGGTAT
>CAZZPH010000063.1:0-11079 GCA_964655725.1 uncultured Hyphomicrobium sp. | reverse complement strand
GAGGGCAGATGGGAGAGCATCGTCACGCCGAGGCCCAGTGCCAGAACGATGGTCGTCAAAGTGATCGCAGGCCCGATGTGGTGGGCTGTCCTCATCAAGGCCTGACGCGCGCTATCGGCGCCGGGCCCGATCTTCTCCTCCTCAAGCCGAAAGCGATTAAGGAAGTGGATCGTGGAATCGATGGCGAGCGAGAACGCTACGGTCAGCGCCATAATGGACGCAAACTGCATCCCCTGCCCCATCGACCACAGAAGCGCACCTGTCGCGAAAATCGGAAATAGCGACGGGAGAATGCTGGTGAGGCTGGCAAGCGCCGTCCTGAGCGCGATGCCGAGAAAGATGAAGATGACAAAAATATCGCCGATCAAGCCCCAGTTGAGCTCGCTGATCAGCTTGGCTGAATTGCGGGCCGCAATCGCTGGAAGGCCGGTAACTGCGATCTCGTAGCCAGGATGCATCGCACGTACGGGCTCGAGTGCGGCGTCAATCTTCTCGACAATGGGCAAAATCTCACTGGCGTCGATGTCAGGCAGCCGCGCCGTCACGAGCACAGCACGCTCCTCCTCGTCGATGAACCGGCGCACCAAGTGTTTGGGCAGGACATCGACATATGATTTGATCGTATCCACATCTGCGTTACCGGCCTCCGCCAGCCACCGTCGCAGGCTTTCGAGCGACCAGACGTTACCCAGGCCCGCTTCCTTCTCCAGGACATCGTGGGCGCGGGCGATCACCGAGAGCGTGCTGACATCATACAGTCCGATGCCCGCCGGATCGCTGGTGTCACGCGACGCGCCGGCGCCATTCCACTGGATCATCACATGCACGGGATTGGCACCCGTCAGCTTTGCATCGAGTTTTGCAGTGGCGGCAAGCGCCTGCTCCTTGTCGGGAACCTGATCGGCAAGGCGATACATAGGCGTCAACTGCGTGTAGGCCCATCCAGTCGATGCGACGACCACGATGCCACCCAGAACGAAGATGAGCGGCGCGGAAATCACAGTGCCGATCACCCCTTCCGACATGCGTTGCAAGACACCAACGCCGCCGACATCGTGTTCTTGGATGTCGGGAATAGTTTTCGTCTCGGGGCGGATCAGGAAAACCGCCAGCGTGGGGACGACGACGGCCACCGCAATGTAGGAGATCGCAACAGCTAGCAAGGCTGCCTGCCCGAATGTACGGATCAACGCTGAATCGGCATACTGGAATGACAACAACGCGATACCGGCGTTCATGGCTGTCAGCAGACACGCCGGCGCGACATCGCGCACCGCGTTGCGCGCTGCCTCCAACCGGCTAATGCCTGCGAGGATATCGCGCCGGATCGAAAAAACGAGATGCATGCTGTCCGAGAACCCCTGCACGAGGATCAGGGGCGTGATGACGTTGACGAACAAGTTGAGCCGGTAGTCGAGACCGCCCACAACGCCGAGCGTCCACAAGATCGCGATGGCCGGGCCGAGGACAGCGATGACCGTCAGCGAGATCCGGCGGAAAAACAGGTAGGCTACAACGACGCCCGCGAGAAACCCCAGGCCGTTGTAGACGATGCGGTCACGTTCGACGGCATTGCGGATTTCCAGCTGCATGACGGGAGCGCCGGTGAGCTTTCCGGTCAGTCCGGAACCCTGAAGCTCCCGGTCAACGACAGCCTGGATTTCGCCGATGACGGCGCGCTGGCCCAGTTCGGTCACCGTCGCTCTGTCGAGTGCGATGACGATCAGGGCCAATTCACCATCATCCGACAGGAATTTGCCGGCCACGATGTCGTTGGTCTTCAGGGCCGAGATCATCTCCTGATAGGCCGCGGCATCTTCGGGCAGCTCATCGGGCACCACGGGGGGTGAATAGCCATTTTCGTCTGGCTTGCCGCGCGCTGACAGCAAGGAGACGAGGCCGTTGACGCCGTCCGTGAGTTGCAGCTCAATCACGGTGCGCTGGAGCGTCTCCAGTCCAGATCGCTCCAGCAATCCCTGGCCGTCCACGGTGATCAGAACATCGAACTCGCTTGAGGGAAAGCGCCTGTCGATTTCTTCGTACTGCCGGAATTCCTTGGTGTCGGCGCGGAAAAGTTCCGAGAGGCTGTCATCCACCTTCAGCCGTGACGCCCCCACCACGGCCAGCGCCGTCAGGACACCAATCAACACCAGCGATATGATCGGATAGCGGAGGGCGTAGAGTCCCAGCTTCTCCAGTCCGAACGAAAAACGGAAGGAGCGGCGCTGCGCGTCCTCATCACCCATGAGAAGCTTCCCCCTGGCCGAACAGGATGTCCTGTCTGCCATTTTTTCAGCGCGCCTGCACGCCCCACGTCTTCAAATACGACCCCGGCCACGCATGATTTCGCGCACGTCAGAATCATCATTCAAACAGGTGGATGGTCGCATTGGCGCCCACGCTGGGGCAAGCCATTTTACCGGCTGAAGTTCGCCCTTCGTTCAGCCCACCCAGCGACTCACGATGTCGCTGATTTGCGGCCGTTCACGGTCGGCCGGCTTTTCCCGCGGCGTTCCGATATGGACGAAACCCACAATACGTTCGTTCGGTTGGAGGCCCATCGCATCGCAAAAACGCGCCTCATACGCCACCCACTCGGTGACCCAGCAACTCCCGTAGCCCAGCGCGTTGGCCGCCAGACACAGATTGAAGGCCGCAGCACCCGCCGACAGGATCTGCTCCCATTCGGGGGCGCCGCGGGCCGGAACGACGCGCGAGATGACACAAATGACCAATGGAGCACGCTGAAAGCGCTGAATCTCTGTGGCGATCCTGATACGGGACGGCGGCTCCGCCTCCACCTCGCTGCAGATCTGAGCTGCCAGTTCGCCGAGGCGGACACGCCCGTCGCCCTCAATGATGACGAAGCGCCACGGCGCGAGCTTCTTGTGATCGGGCACCCGCGCGGCGATCGTCAGGATCGTCTCGATCTCGCTGGCGCTGGGCGCCGGCTCCGACAGCATGTCGGGCTTGACCGATCGGCGGGTTTTGAGAAGTTCGATCATTGCGTTGGTCATGTTCACGTCTGTCCGTTCCATGAGCGCCCACACGTTGGAATGCCGCCCTATGCCCCTGGGGACCCATGCGATGGCGCTCGCGAGCGTGAGGGATTTTCTGTTAGTATGGTTCGTCGCTCAAAGCCCGATCAATTCCATGGCCGCGACGGCCCAATGCTACAGATGTCGATCCGACTTCCGGCCTCTGCAGCACGCGCACCTCATGGCACAAGCTGGTAGCAACGTGAATAGAGATCGAAAAGCCGCTCGAAAGCCGGCCCGCCCCTGTTTCAAGGTTGCACAGGCGGTGCTGATGCCTGCGGCGCTTGTTGTGTGCGCCGCCACCGCAAGCCCACCCGCTCAAGCCGACGGAGCCCCTGGCGTCGTAATTGTGCTGGATGGATCGGGCTCGATGTGGGGCAAGATGGACGCAGACGGCATCGCGAAGTTCTACGGTGCCCGCGACGTTCTGCGCGATCATCTCGGACGGGCCCCCGAACACGCCCGCGTCGGGTTCGCATCGTTCGGCCACCGCCGCAAAGGGGATTGCTCCGACGCTGAGGTCATCGCGCCGCTCGAAGCCGGCGGTACCCCGCGCGTGGTGGAGGCCCTGGATAAGCTCAACCCTCGTGGCAAGGGGCCGGTCTCACTCGGCTTGCGGGAGGCGGCGCGCTCGTTCCGGCAGGGAGAGAGGGGGCATATCGTGCTGATTCACGACAATGCCGATAATTGCCAGCAGGATGCCTGCGCTGCCGCGACCGAAATCGCTGCATCAGCGCCCGATCTTGCCATCCACGTTCTGGGCCTTGGCTTGCCCGAGGGGGAGCAAGCCCGCATGCAATGCGTTGCAGACATCACCCGGGGCCGGAGCTATGCAATCACTGATCGAGCCGGACTTGACGCCGCCATCACGGAGATCTTCGCCCTTGCAGCCCTGACGCCCGATGCAGCACCTCCGCCCGTCTCAGCTTTGCCCCGGCCGGCGAACGACGACCAACTCAAAGGAGCCCCCGGATTGCGCCTGACGGCCGCGCTGGCTGAAGGGGCGGCGATGTTGAACGCCCCCATTTCGTGGACGATCCGCAAGGCAGGAGCCAGCGCCGAAGAGGTGCCGATCGTTCAGCGCGCATCGCCCGAGATCAATGAAGCACTACCCCTGGGCCGCTACAGCGTCGACGTGAGCCACGGACTCGTCACGCGATCGGCCGAGTTCGAAGTCACGGGTGGAGGCCCCACCTTGGCGCGCATAGCTCTTGACGCAGGTGTGATTGCGTTCGCAGCCTCCGCAACCTCATTCGGTGATGCCCTGGATGCGCCGTTCGTCACTCTCGCTCCATCAGGTGATGATCTCAACGGGACCGGAGCACCCCTTTGGATTGGTCGACAGGGTTCGGGAGAACTTGTCGTACCCACCGGCACCTACTCTCTCGTTGTCACCGATGGATTGGCCCGCGGATCGGCGCAAATCACGGTCACCGCGGGGCAAACGGCGCGATCGAAGGTCGTGCTTGAAACAGGCCGGCTCGAACTCCAAGCCCCGGCAGAGCAAAACGGCCTTCCGCTCGGCGACATTACCTACATGATCGAAGTCGACGACGTGGAAGCCCCGCAGGGCCGTCGCGAGATCGCACGCTCGACGGCGCCGGCAGCCGGCTTCACACTCCAGGCCGGCACGTATTATGTGAGCGCCGTGCGTGGGAGCGCTCAGGTCCGTGAACGGATCGCGGTGTCCAGCGGCGACATCGTCAAGCGTACACTTGTCCCGGACGGCGCGCGGGTCCTGGTTCGCCCGGAGATCACAGGTGCCAGCGTACCCAGCGAGATACCGGTCATCACCCGTGTCCGCCGGGAGGATAGCGGAGGCTCCGTCGGCTACAGCACATCATCGGAGCCATCGTTCATCCTTGGTTCGGGGCGCTACCGAATCGAATCGCGGTTAGGAACAACGAACGTCCGGTCCAGCACCACCATCGAGGTAGCAGGCAACAAGGATATGGCGGCAACACTGGCGCTGCAGGCTGTCGAGGTCGAGATTGCCGCCTCAGACGAGGGCGTGTCGGATTCGGTGATGCGCGCCGTGGTCCGGGACGCGAAAGGCCGCACTGTCTGGCGCTCGAGGCCTGGGCGGCCAATGAGAGCGCTTCTTGCCCCGGGAGACTACACGGTGCAAACGGAGCGTGCGGGAACGTTGATCGAACGTAAAATCTCTGTTGGCGCTGGTGACAAAGTTGTGGTTCCGCGGGCACCGCCGGGATAGCGCATCAAGCCGCTGCCACACTTCGACCACGGTGAGGATTGAAACGGGTCAATGATCTTCCAGTTCCACAATTGTGCTTCACCTGACTGGCGCTGTTCCTTGCCCCTCGTGTGTTTCATGCGCTCCTGAGATGTCCTTGTCCCGACCAAAAAAGCCGCGCGGAATTGCGGCGCTGATAGCCGCGATGCTCCTGGTGGTCCTCGCGCCCGGCGCGCTGCGCGCGCAGCCGGCCGACCCTCTTTCCCAGCCCAGTGACTGGATGACCGCTCCGGCGCCGGCGCCGCAGCCTGAGAGCGACCCGGCCCCCAACCTGACAATCGTGCCGCGCGCTGGAATGCCTGCCGCCAGGCGCAAGAAGAGCGCCACAGCCGTTGCGGTCCAACTTGTCGCCCACCTCACCGCCGACGGGCAGAGGATCGACAATGGCCTCGTATGGCGGATTTACAAAGACGAGCAGCCCCTGGCTCGCGGAGCGGCCCTGGAGACGATGCGCGAGGCCAGTCCGGTCGTTGATCTGGAGCCAGGGAACTACATCGTCAATGCAGCCTTCGGACGGGCGCACCTGACACGAAAGATCTCCGTGCCCGCCACGAACGCCGATCCCCCTCCCGTTGAGACGTTCGTCTTGAATGCCGGTGGCCTGCGGGTCAATCCAACGGCTGGCGGGAAGCCCCTCCCCCCCGGCAGCATCAACTATGAGATCTATGCCGACCGCGATCAGAGCGACACCCGCCAACTCGTCATGTCGGGCGCTAAGCCAGGTCTGATCATTCGGCTGAATGCGGGCCTCTATCACATTGTTTCGACCTACGGCGACGCCAACGCGATCGTCCGATCGGACATCACGGTCGAGGCGGGAAAGCTGACGGAAGCCAGCATCGTTCATGCCTTCGGGAAGGTTACGTTGAAGCTCGTGTCCCGGCCCGGTGGCGAGGCTCTGCCCGATACGCAGTGGGTGATCCAGACACTCGAGGGGCAAATCGTGAAAGAGAGCGTCGGCGCACTCCCTGCACATATCCTGGCACCAGGTCGATATGCCGTGATTGCGAAATACCAAGGCAAAGCCTTTCGCAAGGACTTCATCGTTCAGGATGGCAGGTCGGCGCAGGTCGAGATCGTGTACCAGTAAGTTGCCCTCGAGCATCCTGTTGGGCATTCACCAGCCCGACGGCGTTAGAATCCCGTCAAAAACCAGTCCGTCGGACAGCGGTTCTTGCGCATATTCCCGGCCGCCAAATCTTTCTCTGCCTGTCTTCCGGCTTCGTGAAACAACACGAGCGCCATCTGCCAATGCTCACACGCACTCGTCATGTCGCCGTCATGAACTGCGAGCTCAGCAAGCTCCATGCGTGCCTCGGCGTGCAAATCTGGCAATCTTGCCTCTGTCGAGGCCGTCACCGATCGCAACAGCAATCGCGAAGCCTCGCGGCGCGCCGTTGCTGCGCTGCTGGCATCGACAGACGCGCGGCTGGACACAAGTGCCTGGCGCGCCAACAGGAGGCTGTGGGCTGATACGCCTCTAAGATCGCCCTGCGCTTCTGCAACCTGCAGGAGCCCCACGATGGACGTGACTGCATCCCCTGAGTTGTCTGGCCGAATAGCAGGGCGGGCGGCCCCCTCGGCCGGCTCGGGGAGCACGTCGCCGATCTCTGCAATCCGCGCGGCGCCGCCTGCCCGCGGGCTCAATTGCGCAATCCCGGCCCCACCAGAATAGACCGGCGCCCGAATGTGCGGTACGTCCCGGCTCACGCGTTTGACGTACAGCCCCAAGGCCAGCGCCAGAAGAAGCCAAGGGATCGACACAATGGCGTAGCCCAAAGCGCCATCGATGACCCAACCCATACTCATCGTAGCGGGCGCTCCGTATTGCTCCGATTACATATCGGGGACGACCGCGTTATCGAAACGCCGGAGCGACCATAAGGCCGCCCCGCGTCCAGATATCATTACGCCCCCGAGCCATCTTCACACTCGAGCCCTCGCCCAGTGTACGGTCAAAGATCTCGCCATAGTTTCCAACCTGTTTGATGATTCTGTAGGCCCAGGTATCGGGCAGCCCCAAGGGCGCTCCCAGGCCTGCCGTTTCGCCGAGGAAACGGCGGAGTGGAGCGGACTGGGTTCCCAAGTTCTCATCGACATTAGCCCGCGTCAGACCCAGTTCCTCCGCGTGGATGAGGGCCATCAACGTCCAGCGTACCAACGTGAACCAGTCTTCGTCACCTTGGCGGACCATCGGGCCCAGAAGATCGATGGAGAGCAGCTCGGGCAACAGGAGATGATCGAGCGGAGAGTGCATGCGGCTTCTCTCCAGCGCCAGCATCGAAAGATCGCCGGACATCGCGGTGCATGAACCTGCGATGTAGGATTTGACCTGATCATCCCATTTCTCCGACTCCACAAGCGTGTAGCGCATTTGCCGCCGGCTGAAGTAGGTCGAGATCGACTCTGTGGCGCCCGTGCCATTGCTGACGCAGATTGAGGCCCCTGACAATTCCAGGACACTCGAGACGCCGAATGACCTGTTGACCAGCAGGGCTTGCCCGTCGTGGAAGAGAACCCCCGCAGCACGCATGCCAAGTTCGGCTTCGCGCGACAACGTCCATGACAAGGCGCCGAGCAGAACGTCGACGTCGCCCGACTTGAGAATGCGCGGACCGTCTGCCTTGCTGGCGGCGCGGAATTTGGCAGCTGACTTGTCGCCGATCGCAGCGGCGGCGAGCGCGGCGCAGAACTCAACCTCCAGTCCCGTCCAGCGTCCATCAGCGTCTGTTGCCGACAGCCCTCCCTGACGCTCGCCGACACCGCAGACGATGTGTCCGCGCGCCTGCACGTTCTGCAGAGTGCCCGCATGTGCATTCGCTGCCGCAACAAGCGCCAGGATGCACGACAGGGCCGCGACCCAAACCAAATGAAGCCGGGCTCGCGGGGCTGCTTGGCTTTCAATTGCAGAATTCTGAATATGGACCGTCAAGGCTCAATCCTCGATGCCGGCTCAGCCACAACGCCGTGGTGGGACTGGCCGGTGATCTCAGCCAATCCCACTGAGCTGCCACCCATGCCTACCCTCGCCCTGTGGGTCAAGACCTTGACCGCGAGCCCAAGTTGCGTCACACGGCCCCTGAGCACGCGAGGACTGACGCCAATGTCCAATGATGAGAAGCTGACCCCGGGTGGGCGTCGTGCTGCAACAGCCGTCGTTCATGAGGGTCGTGCGCCGTTCGATCATCATGGGTTCGTCAATCCACCCGTCTATCGCGGATCTACGGTTCTTTATCCCACACTCGAAAGCCTGGAGGCAAAAACCCAGCCTTACAGCTACGGCCGTCGCGGGACACCCACGGTCGCAGCGCTTGAAACCGCGCTGACGCACCTTGCTGGCGGCGCTGACACGAAGCTCACGGCTTCGGGCTATCAGGCCGTCACAACAGCCCTGCTCGCATTCGCCCAGAGCGGAGATCACATTCTGGTTGCCGACAGTGTGTATCAGCCCACGCGCCAGTTCTGCGATTACATTCTGAGCCGGATGGGCGTCGAAACTGAATACTATGATCCGTTGATCGGGCCGGGCATCACGCGCATCGTACGCGAGAACACACGCCTCATTTACGCCGAGAGTCCGGGTTCCTTGACATTCGAGATCCAGGATATTCCGGCACTCGCGCGTGTCGCACAGGAGAAAAGCCTTTGGCTTCTGGTCGACAACACCTGGGCAAGCCCGCTTTTGTGCAAGCCACTCGAACTGGGTGCGGACGTATCCATTGAAGCCGCGACGAAATACATCGTCGGCCATGCCGATGCCATGCTGGGTGCGATAACTTCGAATGCGCGTGCGGCACGGCATGTGGAACGGGCCGCCGGTGCGCTGGGGGTCTGCCCCGGATCGGAAGAAACGTTCCTCGGATTGCGTGGCCTGCGCACACTCGATGTCCGGCTAGCCCGGCATCAGGCGACGGGACTTGCCCTGGCCAAATGGCTGGCGGATCGGCCCGAGGTGGCACGCGTTCTTCATCCCGCCTTGCCCGGTGATCCTGGACATGAACTCTGGTTGCGGGATTTTAGCGGCGCCAGCGGCCTGTTCTCCGTCGTGCTGCAGCCGGTTTCGCATACCGCACTGGGGACGTTCCTCGATGGGTTGAAGCTCTTCGGCATGGGGTATTCCTGGGGCGGATACGAGAGCCTCATCATCCCATTCGACTGCACGTCCTATCGGACAGCCACACAGTGGCGCGCCGAGGGACCGGCCCTGCGCCTTCACGCGGGTCTCGAAGCGTTGGACGATCTGACAGCCGATCTTGCGGCTGGCTTCGACCGACTGCGGGCTGCCGCCTGACGTCATTGGCAACAGCCTGATCCGCTGCCGCAGGATGCGGGACGTGCGGCAATGTCATCTGACACGTCCCATCCAGCGCTTGAGGACCGGCGTCATGGCCAGCATGACCAGTGCTGCTGCGGCCACCATCAGACCCTGATCGAGGAAGAAGCGGGCCAGCGCCTCGGGGTCCGACGATGTGAAGCCCGAGCCCAGGACGCTTGCCAGCTTGTTCCCAAAGGCGCTTGCAAGGAACCACACACCCAGAACAAGCGCCGTCGCGCGGACTGGTGCAAGCCGGGTCATCGTCGACAGGCCGACCGGACTGAGCAACAGTTCACCCACGGTCTGAAGGAAGAACAATCCCACCAGCCAGAGCGGACTGACCCGGCCCTCGATTGTCAGCATGGCGGCCGGTACCATCAGCAAAAACGACAGGGAGAGAAACCCCAGACCCGCAGCAAATTTCACGGGACTGGATGGTTGACGCTCTCCCCATCGAACCCACACAGCGGCAAACACCGGCGCCAGCATGATCACAAAGAGCGGATTGAGGGATTGAAACCACGCCGAGGGAAACGCATGACCGGCGAACTCGGTCCGTGTCAGCTGATCAGCAAACAGCGCGATCGTCAGCCCGGCCTGTTCAAAAATGGCCCAGAATACGACGGCCGCCATGAAGAAAACGAGGATCGCCGCAATGCGTTGGCTTTCCGGATCGGCACGCGTGGCGAACCAGCCCCATGCGATGATCGGCAGGGATAGCAGCAAGGGACGCAGCCAACCGAACCCCTCCCGGTCGGACAGCATCATGAGAAGCCCCAACACCGCCGTCGCACCCAGAAGCATCAGCGTCGCCCGCCAGGAGGGCGTGTCACCCTCCTCGACCGGTGCTGGGCGTGCGCCGGGCAGGGCTGTAAAGAGTCCCGCCTGCTTGACGAACACGGACAGGCCCAGAACCATGCCGATGCCGGCGGCCGCAAATCCGTAATGCCAGCTCGCCGCCGGATCGAGGCCCATCGAGACAAGCCAGGACTTGAATTGCGCACTTTGCGCAAGAAAGCCTGTCACCAGCGGCGCCATGAAGGCTCCGATGTTGATGCCCATGTAGAAAATTGAAAACCCAGCGTCGCGGCGCTCGTCGGCATCGGTGTAGAGGGCGCCGACGAGGGCGCTGATTGACGGTTTGAACAAACCCGTCCCCAGCGCGACCAGAGCGAGCCCGGCATAAAATGAGGTTGTGGAGGGCAGGGCGAGGGCGAAGTGCCCAAGGGCAATCACCACCCCGCCAATCAGCACAGCCCGCATGGCACCCAGCACCCGGTCGGCGATGAAACCACCCGGGATCGACAGCATGTAGACGGCCATCGTGTAATTGCCGTAGACGATCGCCGCCTCAAGCGTGGAGAAGCCCAGCCCCCCCTGCTCCTCAGGCGCGACCATGAAAAGGACGAGCAGCGCGCGCATCCCGTAATAGGAGAACCGCTCCCACAGCTCGGTGAAAAAGAGCGTGCGCA
>CAZZPH010000062.1:0-11183 GCA_964655725.1 uncultured Hyphomicrobium sp. | reverse complement strand
CACGGCCGCACCGATGAAGGCGCTCTCGGTGATCGGTGTGTCGAGCACCCGGTCGCGGCCGAACTCCGGCTCGAGGCCTTTCGTTACGCCGAGCACGCCGCCCCAGGCATCGTCTTCACCGGGAGCACCCATGCCACCGGCATTGTCCTCGCCCATGACGATAACGCGAGGATCGCGCCGCATCTCGCTGGCGATGGCCTCGTTAATAGCTTGTCGGTATGTTTTTTTTGGCATCGGGCGAGTCCTCAGTAACGGACATAAACGTCGGTGAGAAGATCGGCTTCCGTCGGCAGCGGGTCAGATTTTGCCGCCGCAACAGAATGGTCGATAAGTTGCGAGACCTGCTTCTCGACATCGTCGAGAGCCTGATGCTCGACCAATCCGGTCCGGGTCACCTTGTTGCGGAAGATCTTGAGCGAGTCGCTGAATTCGCGCAGACGCTCGATTTCCCCGTTGGCGCGATACGTCATCGCGTCGCCTTCGAAGTGCCCGTAGAACCGCATCAGCTTGACATGCAGCAGCGAAGGACCGCCGCCGTTGCGTGCACGATCGATGGCTGTGCGTGCCGCATCGAATACGGCGAAGAAATCGAACCCGTCGACCTCCTCGGCTGGCATTCCAAAGCCCGCAGCGCGGCCGACCTGGCTGCCGGCGACGGACCAGGCACTGGCTGTGCTCTCTGCGTAGCCGTTGTCTTCCACCACGAAGATCACCGGCAGGTTCCAGACTTTGGCAAGGTTGTAGGATTCCAGCGTTGTGCCCTGGTTGGACGCTCCATCGCCGACGAACGCGATGGCCACACCACCCGTCTTGAGCGTCTTCGCCGTCAATGCTGCACCGCAGATCAGAGGCGGCCCACCGCCGACGATGCCGTTGGCACCCATCATCCCCTTGGCGAGGTCGGCAATGTGCATCGACCCGCCTTTGCCGCCACACAGCCCGCCGCGCTTGCCGTAGATCTCCTTCATCATCTCCACGACATCGCAGCCTTTGGCGATGCAGTGCCCGTGTCCGCGATGGGTCGATGCGATCGCATCGCGGGCCGTCAACTGGGAACAGATCCCGACGGCCGAGGCTTCTTCACCCGCATAAAGGTGGACAAAACCAGGAATATCACCCGCTGCAAATTCGTCATGTACGCGTTCTTCGAACATGCGAATGGTCACCATGCTGCGATAGCTCTCCAGCATGAACTCTCGACTATGCTGCATTTTCCCTCCCCGTTTGACGGCTTCTTGTGAATGTCTGCTAGGCAAGCGACGTGCCAAGTATATTTCTACGCTTATCCAGCGTGTTAGCGTGTGCGCAGGCCAGATGCGCACTGCAACACCTGTGGCAACCGCGAGGCAGCCCGGGGCGAACCTTACCCGGCAGGCACCGCGCCCACCGCCGCATCCGCCCGCGAACGGGAGGCCTTCAAGGTCGCAAAGTCTTCGTCGGCGTGGAATGAAGATCGGGTCAAGGGCGTGGAGGCGACGAGCAGGAAGCCCTTCGCCATGCCGATCTGGCGGAAGCTCTCGAACTCGTCCGGCGGCACGAAGCGGGCGATTGCCGCGTGCTTGGGGCTCGGCTGCAGATATTGGCCGAGGGTGAGGAAATCGACGCCGGCGGATCTGAGATCGTCCATCACCTGCATGATCTCCTCGCGCGTCTCGCCCAGCCCCAGCATCAGCCCCGATTTGGTAAAAACGCTGGCGTCGAGCTCCTTGGCGCGCTGAAGAAGCCGCAGGGAGTGAAAGTAGCGCGCCCCGGGACGTATCGACAGATAGAGCGAGGGCACCGTCTCCAGGTTGTGATTGAAGACGTCGGGCCTTGCGTCCATGACCACCTCGAGCGCCCCGTCCTTACGCAGGAAATCAGGCGTCAGTACCTCGACGGTCGTTCCGAGCGCAGCGGTCCGGATGGCGCGGATGGTCCGCGCGAAATGATCCGCGCCACCGTCAACCAGATCATCGCGGTCAACGGATGTGACCACGACATGGCGCAGGCCGAGCCTGTTGACGGCGACAGCAACGCGATCAGGCTCTTCCGGGTCGAGGGGCAGCGGCAGGCCGGTGCGCACATTGCAGAAGCCGCACGCGCGCGTGCAGGTATCGCCCATAATCATCATCGTTGCGTGGCGCTTGGACCAGCAGGCGTTGAGATTAGGACAGCCTGCTTCCTCGCAGACGGTATGCAGACCTTGGGCGTGCACGATGGCGCGCGTCTCTTCCACCACGGGATCGCTCGACAAGCGGACCCGCAGCCAGTCCGGACGTTGCAGGCGCGGCGTGTCAGGCCGGCGCGCTTTCTCCGGATGCCGGGTGCGGGGTGTGGTGCGCGTATCGTGGACGGAAACCATGGGTGTCTCTCAGGCAGGATTTGTTCAGTGGCATGAAATGTCTGGTGATCGGCCTTCTCATCGACGTCAATGACGGCGGCTGCACGCTGACACTGCGGCACCCGGCTCAGTCTCGAGACAGGCTCCACCCGTGCGGCGCATCCAATCCCCCTCGTAGCCGACCTTGATTACCCCGGCAGGCTCAAGCATGGGAGCTGACGGCATTCCATAGGTCCGCGACGGCCGCATCCAACTCACCTCGGCGACAAACTTTGCTCGAATGGCGCGCGCGAAGTCTGCAAAGCCGTCGGCGGGAAGGATGAAGCTGTCGGGTCCGCCGATGACATTGGCGCGATACCATTCATCAAGGCTCATCGAAGGTTCGGAGGATTCTGCTTCTCCAGCGTAAATCGGTTTCCCGCTGATGTACATTCCCGGCCCCAGATGATCCTCGGTCAGGATCGGCAAGCCATTGATGGTCACGCCGGCGCCGACAAGACCATGGCGGGCAGCCGCGACGGTCCCCGGTTCGTCACAGTTATCGCGCCCGTCTCCCGACACATCGATCACAACACGATCTGCGCTGAACGGCAGAACTGGTATGGTCTCGATCTTGACGAACTGCAGCAACTTCGCAAGGCAGGTAAACTCGCCACCCAGCCAGTCGCGCGGCACGTTGCGGATGGTACGCGCCACGGCCCTGGCCTCCTCCATGCTGGAAATCCGCGTCCACGGCAACGCGGCGCTGCTCGCACTCGACCAAGTGAGAAGCGTGAACGCGATGGCGCCGCGTGGTCCGCCCCGCATGGCATTGACGACGTCGTCGCTTTGAAGCGCCTGGGCGATGCCCTCCATCTGCAGCTTGTAGTTCTGATCCGAGACCGAATTGGAAATGTCCACCGCAACAATCAGTGCGGTGTCGACCCGATCGGGTTTGGCGCCTGAAACGCTCTCCACAGGAACGAGAACGCCTGCAAGTATGGTCAACACAGCCAGGCTGCGAACAAACTCTTGGCGACGTGTGATGCTCATCGGAGCCGCTTCAGCCTTGTCCTGATCTAGCCTGTCCTGACGCTCGCCGTGGGTGCTGCTTGCGTGTGCGCACTCAGCCTATATGGGGACCATCGCGCGGCCCGCGCAAGACGTACCTAAGAACCGGCCAGTGTTGCCTGCGGCGGTCCTCGGTCATGACGGGGACGGCACGCGCGATGGTCGTGCGCCTTAACGATGCCGGATGCTGCGTCCGCCATGCACACACACTGTGCAAAGGGGCCGGACCGGGTGCACATGCTGTGGTGGAGCAACGGACAAAGGCAAGATGCGCAACAGGTGATGCACACGATGCACAGTTGAACAGCAGAACGTTTACACGTCTTTCCAATATGTTACGCATTGGCACGCCCCTTGCTGGCCTCACCTTCGCTAGCTCTAAAAGACGTCCCCGATACGCAGGGGCGCAACGGGGCGGGAGGAAAAACGCATGAAGCCAATAACGCTACGGGCAGGGTTCGCAATCGCGGCCTCGGCTCTCTTTTCAATGACCATAGCACCAGCGTCGATTGCCGGAGAGAAGGCCGAAGACTGGCCGATGTTCTACCGGGACAACAACGCCTGGCGGTACAGCCCGCTTGATCAGATCAACGCCGGCAACGTTGGCAAGCTCAAGGTGGCCTGGATCCATCAGCCCGGCGACATCGCAATGGGCTTGCAGGCAACACCCATCGCCATCGACGGCGTGATCTACTACGTCGGTCCCAACAACCGCGTGTTCGCGGTCGACGGCAAAACCGGCAAGACGATCTGGTTCTACCAGCCTGAACTCGATCCGATCGTCAATCAGGTGTTCTATGTGTCCGCCAGCCGCGGCGTGACCGTCGGGCACGGCATGGTGTTCCTCGGCAGCCTGGATGGACGCTTCATCGCGCTCGACCAGAAGACTGGCGCGGTCAAGTGGGAGACCCAGCTCACCGATCTCAAGAACTGCTACGGTTGCCTGTTCTCATCGCCTCCGCAGCTTGCTGGCGACATCCTCTACGGCGGCACGACGGGCGGCGACCAGCCGCTCCAGGGTAAGATCTGGGCGGTGAACGCCAAGACGGGCGAGCCGGCCTGGACGTTCAACACCATCAAGGACGACCCCAAGAGCTGGCCCGGTGATTCAGGCAAGGTCGGCGGCGGCGGTGCTTGGATGCCCGGCGTTTACGATGCCAAGACCGATACCATCCTGATCGGCACCAGCAACGCAGCACCGGACTTCTTCCCCGACGGCCGCAAGGGCGACAACCTCTACACCGCAAGTATCCTCGCCATCGAAGCCAAGACGGGCAAGCTCAAGTGGCATTACCAGGAAGTGCCGCACGACGTGTGGGACTATGACTCGGCCTATGAGATCATGACGATCGAGCACGAGGGCAAAGAACTGCTCGTGCATCTCAACAAGGGCGGGTTCGTCTTCGTTCTCGATAAGGCAACGGGCAAACCCCACAACATCTGGCAACTTGCCAAGCATGTGAACTGGACGTCCGGCATCGATCCCAAAACGGGTGAGATCAAGGATCGCAACGAGCCGGTTGCGGGCGAGGAAAAGACCCTGTGTCCTTACCTCCTCGGCATTCGCAGCTGGAACGCGGCCGCCTACAACCCCAACACCAAGCTCTGGTACACGAACGCCATGGAAGTCTGCAACACGGTGGTTGCAGCTCCCCAGGAAGTCGAGAAAATCGGCATCGCCGGTCTCTACCTCGGCGTCTCCAAGCTGGAAGCTGTGGCACCTCCCGGTGACAAGGCCTCGGCCCGTCTCGATGCCCGCGATCCCATCACCGGAAAGCTCAAGTGGTCTGTCGACTATGAGATGCCGGGCTTGGCAAGCGTGCTGACGACAGCCGGCAACCTGGTCTTCAACGGCGATGTCCGCGGCAACATCCGCGCCTACAACGCCGAGGATGGCAAGGTCCTGTGGACGTTCAACACCGGCTCAGGCATCCGCTCCGGCCCGATCAGCTATGCGGCCGGCGGCAAGCAATACATCCTGGTGCCGAGCGGCCTGGGCTCCCATGCCCCGGGCTTCATGGCCAGTGCGTTCCCCGACATCAAGGGGCTTCCGGGTGGTGCTGCGCTGGTGGCCTTCACTCTCGAGTAGCCACGCGAGTGATCTGGAGGCAGGATGCCGCTTCTGGCGGCGCCTGCCTCCAGTTTTTTGTTCAACACAAGGAGAAGCAATGCGCATGACACGGCTGTTCCGCTGCGCCAGCTTTGCTTTCGCAGCAACGCTCGTTTCGACGGCCCTCATGAGTGTGGCAGCCGCCGATATGCCGGAGGTACCCTCACCGGCCGGCGACGCAGCGGCAGCATCAGCTCCCGCACTCGCAGACAAGCCCGCCGCGTCGACCTTCGACGAGGCCTTCCTCGCCGCTGAAGACAACATCAAATCTGGCGAGACCACGTTCTACCAAAACTGCGCCTATTGCCACGGCAGCAAAGGCTCCGGTGGCAAGGCCAAGCCGCTGCAGTGCCGCAAACGCCTCGATTCCGATTACGTCTTCGAGACGATCACCAACGGCCGGCAATCCGGCTCGCTGATCATGCCTCCCTGGAAAGACTCGATGTCGGATGAGGTGCGCTGGCAGTTAACCTCCTACATCATGTCTCTGAAGACATTGCCTGAGTGCAAGAAGCCCTGATCGGAAGCATGATCATGCCGGCAAAATCGACACCCCCCGTGCAATCAATCCGGCTTTCGATCACGACAATAGCTGTGAGTGCCGCGCTCGTTGCGTGTACCGCAAGCCTTGCCCTGGCCGGCACGATCGAACAGATCCGCAAGCGCGGGTTTCTCTACGTTTGTGCCAGCCCAATGGCGATGCCCTTCTCTAGCGGTCCGTCGCCAGAAGAAGGGTTCGGCGTCGATCTGGCGGGTGCGCTCGCCCGCCAGCTCGGTGTGGATGTGAAGTTCAGCTGGGTGCAGTACCGCTTCGAAGCTCGCTTCACAGATTGCGATGCCTTCATGGGTGTTGGCGTTCTGCCCGGCGACAAGAGCCCCTTGAAGAAGACGGAGCCCATTCTGCAGGTCGAGTCCCTTCTGGTGACGCGGCCGGACCGCGACGTGGGGAGCCTCGACGATCTGGATGGCCTGCGTGTTGCACTGCAAAGCGGCTCGCTGGCTCATGTGAAGCTGCTCGAACGCTCCGTCGACATCCGCGTCAGTTACACCTCCGACGACCGCGTGCTGAATGCTGTGCTGGAGGGCGAAGTCGACGCTGGGGTCGTGACCAGCGTCGGGCTCGGATGGTTCCTCGCACGCAACCCAGGCTCCGCGCTGAAATACAAGCTTGCGTCTTTCCTGCAGACCCCAACCGGTTATCCGATGGCGATCGGCCTGCGAAAAACCAGCGACGAGACGCTGCGGCTCTTCAACGAAGCCCTCGCGGAATTGAACAAGACCGGTGAGATGACGCGGTTGAAGGCCAAATACGGGCTCGACATCCGCATCGAGTAGTGCGGCGCGCGCAGCGCAGCCGAACTCAATCCCGACATCGCGCCACGAGAGGTGAGACGAACGAGCCTCCACGATATGGCGCGCGCATCCACGCAGCAGGCCAGTTGCAACAACTGTGGCAAGCACCACAGCTGTAATTCGGCTCCGGCAACACGCAACCAATCAATAAATAACGCCTTTTTCCTCAAACTTCCTACGTGTGACCTTCTGGCACGCGCTTTGCTCTCTACAGCTTTATCCGGGGGGTGCACACGCACGCGCGCAGCGCGCTTCGGCCAAATACGCAAGACAACAACAACAGATCTTGCAGACACAGGGAGACGCTAGCCGTGATGAGGACAACACGCCAAATTAAACGGGCACTCCTTCTGGGTGCCGCCATCTCTCTCGCCAGCCATCAGGCATCCGCGCTCGGCGTCTCGACGCTCGAGGGCAAGCACATCAAATACTGGGTCACCGAGGATATGCTCCTCAACGCCGACAAGGACCCCGGCAACTGGCTCATGTACGGACGTGACTACGAGAGCACGCGCTATGCACCTCTCACCCAGATCAACACCGAGAACGTCGGCGATCTCGTCGCCCAGTGGTCGCTATCCCTCGGCGTTCTTGGCGCGCAGGATTCCCAGATCACAGCCGTCAATGGCCGGCTGTACGTCACCTCCAGCCAGAACCGCGTCTTCGCGATCGACGGTGAAACTGGCAAGGTGCTGTGGCGCTACGATCGCCAGCTGCCCGCCGATCTCGGGCCGAAGCTGTGCTGCGGCGACGTCAACCGCGGCGTCATCGCCTATGAGAACAAGGTTTATCTCGCCACCCTCGATACGCACATCGTGGCTCTCGACAACCATACCGGTGAAGTGGTGTGGGAAAAGAAGATGGGCGACTACAAGACCGGCGAGATTTTCACCTCGATGCCCATGATCGTGGATAACAAAGTGATCGTCGGAAACTCCGGCGGCGATCTGGGCGCCAACCCCGGCACGATCTACGCACTCGACGTCGATACCGGTAAGGAAGCCTGGAAAGCACATACGGTGCCTATGAGCGCCAAGGAGGAGATCGCCAAGACCTGGGGCGGTGACTCATGGAAGCTCGCGGGCAGCACACCTTGGCTGCCGGGTTCCTACAATAAGGAAACCGGCATCATGCTGTGGGGCGTGGGCAATCCCGTGCCCGACTTCGACGGCAGCGTGCGACCCGGCGACAACCTCTATACCGGATCGACCATCGGCGTGGACGTCAAGACGGGCGAGATCAAGGGCCACTTCCAGTACACCCCGCACGACGTGTGGGATTATGATGGCACCAACGAAGCCATCATCATCACGGACAAAGAAGGCCGGAAGGTGTGGGTGCACGCCGACCGTAA
Organism: uncultured Hyphomicrobium sp.; assembly: GCA_964655725.1. Classification (GTDB taxonomy): domain Bacteria; phylum Pseudomonadota; class Alphaproteobacteria; order Rhizobiales; family Hyphomicrobiaceae; genus JAGVSR01. The sequence continues at coordinate 2,996 of CAZZPH010000062.1, read as the reverse complement.
CGGTCACCTCTATTCGATCGACCGCAAGACCTACAAATGCAACTGGGTCGTTCCCATGCAGCGGGTCAACTGGGTGAAAGGCTGGGAGGACAACTGCCGCCCGATCGTCAACCCGGATAAGGTCCCCACGTACGGCAAAGAAACGAAGGACATCGCTCCCACACTCGGCGGTGGCAAGGAGTGGGTCCCCGCGGCCTACAGCAAGCGCACCGGCTACGTCTATATCCCCGGGCGCAATCAGTCGATGGATGTGGCCGCCAAGAAGCAGGAGTTCGTGCCGGGCCAGTGGTGGCTTGCTACCGACGTGCTGCGGCTCAATCCCGGCAACGGCTACGTCAAAGCGTTCGATGCGACGACGGGTGAGCTTGTCTGGAACCGTCCGCAGAACGAGCCAGCCACAGGTGGCATGCTCGCAACCGCTGGCGGCCTCGTCTTCAACGGCGACGCCGAAGGCGTGTTCCGCGCTATGAAGGACGACACCGGCGAGACGCTGTGGGAGTTCAACATCGGCACCGGCATTCACTCCAATCCGACGACCTTCATGGTGGGCGACACCCAGTACGTCGCCATCCTCGGTGGCCCGGGTGGCGGCAGCCTCTGGCCGCTCGTCTATGGTGAGTGGTTGAAGACCCGCCAGAACGGTGGCAGCCTGTTCGTCTTCGCGCTCCACAAGAAGCGCAAGTAAGCGAGCGAGACGTCTGGAGCCGGCGGCCCTACTGCGGCCGGCTCCATCACACCATATGCATTGGATGGATCGACACATGACATCTTGGCGGAGGATGGCGCCGGCCATGCTGGCCCTTCTGGTGACACTCAACCTCGGGCTCGTGCAGCAGGCGATTGCCGCCGGGGACGCCGCAACCCTCAATCCGCTTGAAGGCAATGCGGAGGCCATCGAGGCGGGACGGCAGCTTTATTCCAACACCTGCCTGTTCTGTCACGGGGCCGCCGGCATTGGCGCACGCGCGCCCAATCTCGTCGAAGGTATGTTCCGGCCGAACGGCGGCGCCGATGATGCCATCGCCTACGGCATTATTCTCCAGGGCCGTCCGGGCACACTGATGGGCGGCTACGACGGTACACTCAGCGAAGACCAGATCTGGCAGATCATCTCCTATCTGAGGAGTGAAGGCATCAAGCGCGCCGAGGCGAAGAAGAAGCCCGCACCGGCATCACAGTAGCAAGCGCCGGCGGAGCGTGGGCGCACTCGTGCCCACCGCGCCAGCCCCTCCAGCAACAGGATCGTGATCGTGACGAACATCCTCTACACCACGCAAGGCTCCGCATCGGGCGGGCGCACAGGTCACGCCCAGACAAGCGACGGCCGCCTCAAAGTCACACTCGACACACCCCAGGAACTGGGCGGCGGCGGCGGGGCTGGAACCAATCCCGAGCAGCTGTTCGCGTGCGCTTATGCGGCCTGCTTTCTGGGCGCGATGAAGTTCGTCGCCGGCAACGACAAGATCGCCCTGACGGACGACACGACGGTCACCGCGACGGTCGGCGTCGGCCCGCGCGACGATGGGCAGGGCTTCGGCCTGTCCATCGCGCTTTCCGTTGCTGTTCCGGGACTGGATCGTGCTGCAGCAGAACGCCTCATTCAGAAAGCGCATGTGGTGTGCCCCTATTCCGATCTGGCGCGTGGGAATGTCGAGGTCGCCCTCGCGCTCGCCTAGGTACGCGAAGTTTAGAAGAGCCAATTCCATGGCCTGGCGGCCGGGCGCAGGCCCTCGCTCCACCGCACCGGGTTATGGCGTGAGCCTTCGTGCGCGCAGGTGCGTGACATTCCTGCTCGTGTTCCGGTGCAGACATTTGCTTGCCCGTCGGCCAGGTTGCGAGCAAATATCTACGCCATGAGGAACGCGAGCAAGTCTATGGTTCGAGAACGGGGTCAGACCCCTCCTTAGGGGTCTGACCCCAGTTGAGCAAGCTTCGTGTGAGTGAGACCAAGACGGCCGCCTCGCTAGCCGACCGCACAGCCTGCAGCGGACGTTCCGGTCCTCACACTCGCAACTTTCCCGCACGAACGACGGATGGCGTCATCATGAACACCCACACCTCACACCTGACAGGCCTTAGACCCGAAATCCGTCCACTGTCGTTTTACGGCACGGCCATGCCCTCGCGGCTGCTGCTGGGCACGGCCCTTTATCCCTCCCCTCAGATCATGGCGGATGCGGCGCGCGCCGCCCGCGCCGCGATCGTGACCGTGTCGCTCCGGCGCGAGCAGGCGCGCGGCAAAACCGGTGAACGCTTTCTGGAACTGGTGCGCGGCCTTGGCGTTCCCATCCTGCCCAACACCGCCGGCTGCCGCACCGCGCGCGAGGCGATCACAACGGCTGAGATGGCGCGCGAGCTGTTCGACACGCCGTGGATCAAGCTGGAGGTCATCGCCAACGACGACACCCTGCAGCCCGATCTGTTCGGTCTTGTCGAGGCCGCGCAGGTCCTGTCGCGCGACGGCTTCCAGGTATTTCCCTACACCACTGAGGATCTGGGCGCGGCCGAGCGCCTGCTGGCGGCGGGTTGCGAGGTTCTGATGCCGTGGGGCGCGCCGATCGGCACGGGCCGGGGCTTGGCCAACCGCTACGCACTACGCACCATGCGCTCTTATTTTCCCCGCGTGCCGCTCGTCGTCGATGCGGGACTGGGGGCCCCGAGCCACGCGGCGGACGCGATGGAGATGGGCTATGACGCCTGCCTCATCAACACGGCCGTCGCCAAGGCTGGCGATCCGGTGCGCATGGCCGCCGCCTTCGCTCAGGGGATCGAGGCCGGCCGCGCGGCCTTCGAGGCGGGCCTCATGGAACAACGCGACATGGCAAGCCCGTCCACGCCCGTCGCCGGCATGCCGTTCCGCGATACGCCGTAAGCCCGGCAGCCGCCGATCGTCCGCCTCCTGGATGCGGTCGGGCCGATGGGTCTCGCCTCTCCCCTCGGGGGAGAGCGCCCTTCCTTCGCCTCTCCCCTCGGGGGAGAGCGCCTTTCACTTCGCC
>CAZZPH010000061.1:0-11206 GCA_964655725.1 uncultured Hyphomicrobium sp. | reverse complement strand
CCTTCTCGAAGATCTTGAAATTGCTGTTGCCCGGCAGCCCCGTGCGGTCGCCTGTGCGGGTCACGCCCAGCTTCGCCTCGGCTTTGTCGTACCATGGCGCCATCTCAGCGCCGTCAATCGGCCAATCCAGAAGACTTGCGCCTTTGACCGCGCCGTACGTCGAGAGTGCTTTCCATTCATGATCCTGGAAGCGCAACGAAGCGCCCGCCCAATGGGTCGTCGTCCCGCCGACGGCCTTCACGATCCATGCCGGCAGCCCTGCGAAATCTTTCGCTATCCGCCAGTCGCCGCTGGTGGTGCGGGCGTCGACCCAGGCGAGTTGGGCGAAGCTGTCCCATTCGTCGTTGACGTAGTCGTCGGGCAGATAGCGGCCGCCTGCTTCCAGTGCGACCACCTTGACGCCCTTCTGCGCCAGTTCATTGGCCAGCACCCCGCCGCCCGCTCCGGTGCCGATGACAACGACGACGGAGTTATCGTTCCGGTCGAACTTCGCAACCATCTTTGCGCCCTCCGTTCAGAGCCAGTCGATGTCGTCAAAACCTCGGTCGACGTACCCGCCCTTGCTGTATGACTCGCCTTCGTATCCAAAGACCGGCCATACCTCTTTCTGATTGTAGAGGCCGGTCACCAGACCCGAGCGGACCGTTTGAAAGAAAACGGAGCTCTCGATCGCCTGCAGGGCCCGCACCCGATCTTCCTCCCACCCGATCGAAAGATAATCGGTATGGCCAAGTGATTGCGCTGCGGCATTCAACTCGGCGACGCCAGCTTCGATGAGTGCTTTGTGCGTTTCGCTGTCATAGCTTTTGACAGAGATCGCATAGAAGCGATCGGCGATCCGATCGTGTGGATAGATATCGCGCGCCATCTGGATCAGGACGGCCATCTCGTTTGCATTGATGACAGAAACCTCCAGGGCCCAGGCGGCGTTCGGGGAGGCTACGATACCCGCCCCGCTCACGACCAGGGTCCCGGCAGCAACTGCACTTGCCAGGAGCGCGCGGCGGGTCAGTCCATTTCTTTGTATGCTCATCGAGAAGCTCCTCCCTGCAGATCCCAGTGCCGTCCCCAACAGTGCGCGGCCCGTGCCGGCGGGACTTGCCCGCCTGTAATCGAGACTTGCAGCCGGTCAGTCGCCGGATCGGTGACGTGGCTGGCGGCAAGCGGGACGGTCGATTGAAGAGGCTTTGAGCGCGCATTCCCCCCGGCTCCAACGCCCTGCGATTGATCCGCAACGTCACCGACATTAGCGCTGATCAGGCGGATGCGGAAGGCGTCCAGCGCGGTCATGAGCGTGGCACTAAAGTTTGACACCTATGGTGCGCTGCGATGTAGGGCGGGTCGCCAGCCGGCGCCGCAGGTTGCGGGACTTGGCCCGAATTCGAGGTTCTGAGACCACTGGCGGGTATTCCGGTCGAAGCCACGCAGTGCCCGGGCTCCTCCTGATTCCAGTCTATGTTACGGATATTGAAGTATCCCAAGTGGGGATGGGAGGCATGCGATGCTGAGATTCATATTGGGCATTATCTTGGGTGCCGCGATCGCGTTCGGCTATGTTCGCTACGAATGGGCGTTGCCGGATGCATTGCAGTTGGCCGACCGTCTGCGCGGCAATCTGATTTCAACTGCCGTGGAGAGCGATCTCTACGGCCTCGATCGTGATGCGGCGACGCAGCGGCGTGCGCTGGAGATCTATTTCGCCAATCGCGCTATCGATGCTGCCAAGGCTGATCATGACGCAGGGCATCCCTTTCTCAAAGCGCTTCATCGCGAGCGGGCACGGCGCGAAGCCCGGCAATTGGCAGCTCAGGACGCAGCAGCAAGCGAGGTGCTTGCACGTCCCGCGCTGCGCGAGGCAATGGAGCGCAAGTTCAATAGCCGCGATACGGACATCTTGAAGCGCTCGATGCAATTCGACGCTCTCGAACGCTTTCCGTTCCTCAAAGCTTGGCTGGAAAAGAATCACGGCTCCGTCACTGCCGAAAGGCTACCTGAGCTTCTGCGCACGGCAGCGCGAGCAGACTGAGCGCGGATGGGGCCGGCGGATGGCGCCGTGGTGCTTGCAGAGGTGACGGAAGGCGGCCGGATTCAAACGCTTTCGGGATCGGGGCAATTGGAGAACTCGTCGGCAAGCCAGCCGCGAGCCGTCCAGTCCGGCTTGCCAGGCGCCCGCCCGGCGTCATCCTCGGTTCGGGCGACGAAATGGAATTCGAAACAATTGGAACCAACGCGCCTGACGCGGAAGCACCCGCCTGAAGGATTGTCGTCGTAGATCGTGCACAGCGTCCCGGCGGTAATGGACCAGTGACCGCCCGAGGTTCTCAGTTCATCCTCGTAGTGGACACTGCCGTCCGGCCGGAATGTCTCACGGAAGCGCGCGCCGTCGTCATAATGTCCCGCGATCTCGCGGCCAGCGAATGCCGCGCGCAGGTCCTCATCACCCATCCAGACTTCAAAGGCGGCCGCACGAGCATTGAGCCCAGCGATAGCCAGGACCAGCACAATCGAACGGCAGATTTCGCGGCGCAGACGACTGTTCAATTGGTCCATCCTGTTTGCGTCTTGAGGAATTCGACGTCGACCGGCAATCAACCCGCAGGTGAAGTCTGTGGCATCAAGTCTGTCGTTTCAAGGCTAACCGCCCGCCAATCTGGTCTCAACAGTCCGGCGAGCCAATGGCAGGCCAAGGGCTCGCGCGGAACATCTCTCGAGCCGGGACACGGAACGTGCCGAACCATGGACTTTGGCCGGGCGGTGGGGGGGACCCGACGATGTCCGCCCCCGCCTGCCGCTTCGCCTTTTGAGGTTCGATCCGCCGACCGTGGCGGGAATGACACGTCGGGGCCAATTCATCTGGCCAACCCTAGAGCGTCAGTTGATCATCAAGGGCACGGCATGGGAGACCTGTTGGTGTATTGCGTTGGGGGAGTGGCCATGTTGTCGCGTAACTTTGCTCGCCGATTGCGAATTTTCTTTCTCGGGTTTCTGACCGTTTCCTGTGCTGGATGCTCGGATGCTCTGCTGTCGCCGCCGGGAATACCCACCGGTGCCGCGATCGCCACCTATCATCAGGAAGATTTCTCAGCCGCCGCGGCTTCTGGAATGGATTCCAGAACCACGCTGATCTCTGGCATTGCCTATGTCGATCAGCAGTGCATCGCGTTCTTCGATTCCGTTGAGCAGCTCAATCGAAAGCTGAAGGTCGGTCAAAGTACGTTTTTGACCGCAGGCAATCAGGCACAGGTTCTGATGCAGCTCGCCAATCAGTCGTCGCTGGCCATCGCCAAGGTGGCCGCTGCCGTGGAAGTAACGAAGGTATTCCTCGAGCAGTATCAGACCGAGTTCGCGTTCGCCCCTCACTCTGTCGAGTTGCGTGCGATCATCCTCCAGGCCATGGACCAGGAGCGGCGCGTTCTCGAGCAGGCGATCTACGGAGGAGGCCATGGGCTCTCTCATCAGGAGGCTATCTATGCGGTCAAGCGCTATGCCCACAACTGCACGCTCGGCAACATAACCGAGCAGTGGAACCGTGCCATCGCCAAGGCCGTTGCAGAGGGAGTGCGGGATGCTTCCACAGGCCAATCCGGCTCTGAAGCGATCGATCTCGAGACGACGAGATCGCAGACCCGCTCGGTTCTGAGTGTACCCAGGTATGTGGTCCGGTGATGAAAGCGCGGACTGTCCGATGGCGCTCTGGAACCGGGCTGGCGGCGATGATCACGCTCGCACTCGGCGCGTGCGGCAGCGACATGGCGCTCGACGGCGGCGCACTTTTGCTCAGTTCCCAGCAGGCGGTTACAACACAGACTTCTCAGTCACCTCAAGAGTCTGGCTCTTCGATAGACCTCGATGACGTGCCCGCGGTGGCTGCGGACGTTGGCCGCTCTTCTGCGGAGCCGTTGTCGCCCGCCACGGCCCTGGCGCCGAATGCCAACATTGTCGAGAGCTTCGCCGTCACACTCGGCATCAATCCCGACGCCGGTGCTGCCGAATCGATCTGCCCAGGTGCGGGCCCGATTGAGGATGTCGAGGCGTTCGCAGGGACAGCCGCATTCGACCGCGCGCGCATCACCGGCATAGCGCGTGCGACGGTGCGTATCTCGGTTCAGCCGCAGGTGCAGCTTCAGCGCTCGATCGGTGAGTTGTCCGAGGCGGCAGCCATCGACCAGGGTGCCTTCACCGGCTTCGAGGCGTGGAATCGAGGTTTCTGCACGGGCACGCTCATCACCCGCAACATCGTGCTGACGGCTGGACATTGCATCAGCCCCCGCTTCTGGCAGGACGAGCGCAAAGTGCGGGTGCCGGTCGTGCGCGACCGGCGGGGATCGTCACGGCCCATCAGGGCGACCGAGCTGGCTCGTCTCATGCAGGTGGAGTTCAACTTCCAGCATCGCTATCTTGCCGAAACCGGGACCTTCCAGTTCGCCAGCCAGCGCGACGATTATCTCACTGCCAGAGTGACAGAAGTCATCAGCGCTGACTACCGGCGCGAAACGACGAGCCGCGCCGTCGACTATGCTCTATTACGTATCGAGACCGCCGATGATGACCGGCGGCGCTATCTGGAGGAGACGGCTCTTGGTCTTGGCCGATTGAAATATACCCCGCCCGCCCGGCATGACCCGATCGCGATCATCCAGCATCCAGGTGGCTTCGAGAAGAAGATCGCGACGGGCCAGATGTTCGCGTTGCGCGACTGGCGTCTCTACTACAACGACGTCAGCACGGAGGGCGGCTCATCCGGCGCTGGCGTCTTCGATGCCGCAGGGCGCCTGGTCGCGATCCATACACGCGGCGGCTGTGCGGCGGCGTCGGGCGCCAACAAGGGCATGAGCCTGCAGCGCCTCAAGGACGTGATCGCGGCGCTGCGTGATCCCACCACCTGAACCCTGGCCGCGATCGTGCCGGATTGCCTCCACGGCCGCGCGACCCCAAGTCCACCTTGAAAGCCTGCCCGAGCGCGCGTATGGACACCATCCACGGCGCGCCGCGGGTCAATTGGGCCCCCAACGGCCATTGCCGCACGTGAAATCAGGGACCGGAACTCCAATGGGCTACAGGATCGCCGTCGTCGGCGCCACGGGCAATGTCGGGCGCGAAATGATGAATGTGCTTGTCGAGCGGCACTTCCCAGCGAGCGAAGTGTTCGCCGTCGCCTCGCGCCGCTCGATCGGGACCGAGGTCTCGCTCGGCGAGAAGTCGCTCAAATGCCAGGACCTGGAGACGTTCGACTTTTCCAAGGTGGATATCTGCCTGATGTCGGCGGGCTCGGCGGTTGCCCGCGAATGGGCCCCGAAGATCGGCGCGCAGGGCTGTGTGGTGATCGACAACTCCTCGTGCTGGCGCTACGACCAGGACGTGCCGCTCATCGTTCCAGAGGTGAACGCCGAGGCCATCCGCGGCTACACCAAGAAGAACATCATCGCCAATCCGAATTGTTCGACCGCGCAGATGGTCGTGGCCCTGAAGCCGCTGCACGATGCGGCAACCATCAAGCGCGTCGTCGTCTCGACCTATCAGTCCGTTTCCGGCGCGGGCAAAGACGCCATGGACGAGCTGTGGCATCAGACCAAGTCGAAGTACGTTCCTGGAACCGACTTCGAGCCACAGAAGTTTCCCAAGCAGATCGCCTTCAACTGCATCCCCCACATCGATGTGTTCATGGAGGACGGCTACACGAAGGAAGAGTGGAAGATGGTGGCCGAGACGAAGAAGATCCTCGATCCGAAGATCAGGGTCACGGCAACGTGCGTGCGCGTGCCGGTTTTCGTCGGCCACTCCGAGAGCGTCAACATCGAATTCGAAAAGCCGATCACGGCCGATGAGGCGCGTGAGATCCTGCGTGAGGCGCCGGGCATACTCGTTGTCGATAAGCGCGAGCCCGGTGGCTACGCGACGCCGGTCGATGCCGCGGGCGAATTTGCAACCTTCGTCTCGCGTATCCGTGAGGACGCAACGGTCGAAAATGGTCTGGCGATGTGGATTGTGTCCGACAATCTCCTCAAGGGCGCGGCGCTCAACGCAATCCAGATTGCCGAATCCATGATCGAGCAGCGTCTTTTGAAAGCCGCCTGACCGCCAGCCCTGATCCTGCCAAGCCCCGATCCTGTCAGCCGCGATTCCGCCAGACCCGTCCGGTCAGTTGAGGGATGCCTCATCGCGGCTGACCTCGACCGAAGTCCGCTTTATCGTGCGCCGGCTGCGTTATTTTCCGGTGGGCAGGCGATCCGCTCTGCCCGGGCACGCGTAGCTTTTGAAAATAACAGGTACTCAGCGCAGGTTTGTGCCGGGTCTAGGGGGAGGCGGGCATGACGAAATGGGCTTTGGCATACCTGGCCGCTGCAGGGACTTTCATCATTCTCGATCTCGTCTGGTTGGGCTACATCGCCCAATCCTTCTACAAGGAGCAGATGGGCCAGCTTCTCGCTGATCAGGTCTATATCCCCGCGGCCGTCGCGTTTTACGCGATCTACTTGGCAGGTGTTTTGTTTTTCGCTGTGCGTCCAGGTGTCGAGGCGGAGAGCATTGCGCATGCGGCATTTCTCGGCGCGCTGCTGGGCTTTTTGGCCTACGCAACATACGATTTGACGTCGCTGGCGGTGATCCGGGGCTTTCCGGTGCGACTTGCGCTGGTCGATATGGTCTGGGGCGCGGTTCTCACGGCGAGCGTGTCGAGCGTGGCGTGCGCCGTCGCGTTGCGATTTCAGTCCTAAAGCTCGCTTGTTTTAGATTTAATCATATCCCCGTCAAGGACTCGAACGGAACGGGGTCAGACCCCTGAGGTGGGGTCTGACCCCACATGACCCCACTGTGGCGATCCCGATTGAAAAGCAGCCTGGCACCATCCAGATTTCAATCCAGCGTCAGGCTCGGGGATGAGCTGCATCATACACCCTCAGCAGGTGGTCCCGGTCGACGTCGGTGTACACCTGTGTCGTTGAAAGAGACGCATGGCCGAGAAGTTCCTGGATCTGGCGCAGATCGGCACCCGCAGCAAGAAGATGCGTGGCAAATGAATGACGCAGAGCGTGCGGAGTCGCCGTGGCCGGAAGGCTCAGCGTGTGGCGCATGCGCTCGATTTTGAGCTGGATGATCCGCGCAGACAGCGACCCTCCTTTGGCGCCGCGAAAGAGCCGCTCTGCGGGGGGAAGCTCATAGGGACACAAATCACTGTAGCGCTGAACTGCGCGCTGGGTGACGGGCAGCACCGGCACCAGGCGCTCCTTGCCGCCTTTGCCGGTAATGCGCAGCACATCTCGACCATCGAGGGGGGCATCGCGCGCAATCAACGACAGTGCTTCTGATATGCGCAACCCTGATCCGTAAAGCAGCAGCAGCACAGCGGCATCACGCGCACCGATCCATTCGATCTCCGCCTCGCTGGCCGCATCAACGGCAGCCGACGCCTTCTCGACCGTCATGGGCTTGGGGATCGCATGCGCACGCTTGGGCATGGCGATGCGCAGCACGGCCCGGTTCTCGATGACGTCGCGTGTCTCAAGCCAGCGGAAGAAGGAGCGCAACGCTGACATCGTGCGCGCAAGAGACCGGCTGGTGAGGCCAGTGTTGCGGCGTGCTCTGAGGAAGGCGCGGAACGCCTTGATCTCAATGCGTTCGAGGTCTGCAAGACATGGCGGATAGCCGAGGTGAGTTTCGAGGAAGGCGAGGAACTGGCGTACGTCGCGGGCATAGGCTTCACAGGTTGCTTCAGAGCAGTTGCGCTCATGCACCAGGTGGTCGATCCAACGGTGGAGTGCGTCCACTGCATCGCCGCCCAGCGGCAACTCAGCAGAGGACGGATGAAGCGGCCGGGGTGGGATGGTGGTCATCAAGGGGAGCCATATGTCAGTCAGCGTGGCTTGAGGTTCCCGTGAGCCGGGTTAACGAATCATTTACGTCGCTCGAGAGGGCCAAGAAATACTGGCCGAAACGGGACGCTTGCGGGCGTTCTGGCGGCGCATCATCGTCCGGGACGGGCCAAAAGGTCGCAAAAATCCCGGCTTTTGTGCATCATGCATCGAGAAACCCGCATTTTTCAGGGGTTTTTGAGCCCGTCGGGCATGATTGACCGTTGCAAACGGGCGCGACACAAGTACTTTGGCGGTCCGGTGAACCCTACGGTTCGAGTCGCAGCAGCCGCCAGGTTCCGCGTGGCGCGGCTGCAAGCACACCCGTGAATTCGCACGCGATGCCATCACTCAAGCGTCGTTTGTTCACAGATCGTGTAAGGTTTGCCCGTCATCTGATTCTCTTCGAGGAACCCAACGTCCATGGCCAAAGCAGTCGCCGCCAAAACCGCCGCCAAGACCGTCGCTAAACCCAACACCGTCACGCTCCGCCAGTTGAGCGCGGCTCTTGCCGAGAACCACGAGATTCCCAAAAAGCAGGCTCAGGCCATGCTCGAGGAACTCGTCGCAATGATTACGAAGCATCTCAAGAAGGGCGACCGCATCCGTATCGGCGGGCTCGGCGTTCTTCAGGTGCGCAAGCGCCCCGCACGCATGGGCCGCAATCCGGCCACGGGTGAGCAGATCAAGATCAAGGCATCCAAGAAGGTCGCATTCCGCGCAGCCAAGGAGCTGAAAGAAGCGGTCTGACGTTTCGTCCTGGGTACGAATAGAGGTTTGGGCAAGGCCTGCATCACCCGATGCGGGCCTTGCTGCTTCCAGGATGGTTGAACTGGCGACAGCTGCGTGATCCGTTGCGAGGTGAGGTTGCGCCTCGGCACGGATCATTGCGCCCCTTTGCCACGAACAAGATCCGACACATGCGGCGCGCAGGTGCGCTGGCTAGAGGATCGACTGTCCCGTCTTCTTCCAATCGGCGATGAAAGCCGCCAGGCCCGCGTCCGTCAGGGGATGCTTGACGAGCGCTTTCAGGATCGCTGGCGGAATGGTTGCCACGTCCGCACCGATCATTGCGGCCTCCTTGACGTGGTTGACCGTTCTTATCGAGGCGGCGAGAATATCGGTCGCCAAATCCTGGTAGTTGTCGTAGATCGCACGGATCTCCCGGATGAGATCCATGCCATTCAGTCCGATGTCGTCGAGCCGGCCAACAAACGGCGATACGAACGTGGCTCCCGCTTTGGCGGCGAGCAAGGCCTGATTAGCCGAGAAGCATAGCGTCACGTTGACCATCGTTCCATCGGAGGTCAGCGCCTTGCAGGCCTTGAGGCCGTCCATCGTGAGGGGGACTTTGATCGTGACGTTCTTTGCGATCTTGCGTAACACGTCCGCCTCGCGCAGCATGCCCTCGTAATCGGTAGCCGCGACCTCCGCTGAAACGGGCCCAGGCACAATGCTGCAGATTTCGGCCACCACCTCCTTGAAATCCCGGCCGCTCTTGGCGATCAGTGACGGGTTCGTCGTGACACCGTCGAGGAGACCGGATGCGGCCAGGTCCTCGATCTCGCGCACATCGGCTGTATCGACGAAGAATTTCATGACGTAAGGGCTCCTGCGTGCTTGACCTTTGGCGGGCTTGAATTTGGACGTGCGAACCGGGGTGTACGGACTGGACTGACAGTGCAACCCGCGCAACCAGGGGCTGATGTCTGATCCTGGACCGTAGCTTCTAATCCGATGGCGGGGCGTTTGGATAGCCTGTTGGACAAATTGGCCGAAGGTGCGCAGCCTGTTCAGGTTCCGGTCGTACTGCCTCTGGCTCTCGACCAGAGCTACGATTACCTCGTGCCGGAGGGCATCGTCCTCGCCGCCGGGGACTTTGTCGAAGTGCCGTTTGGCAGCCAGAGCCGCATCGGTGTCGTTTGGGACCAGGGGTTCGGCCCAACGCCGCCTGAAGCTCGAGGCGGGAAAAAGCCAAAGCTCAAAATGATCCACCAGCGCCTCGATGTTCCGGGGCTCCCGCAGGTATCACTCCGCTTCGCCGAATGGGTCGCGCGCTATACCTTGGCGCCTCTTGGCATGGTGGTGCGCATGATGATGAGTGCCCCTGCGGCCTTCGAGGCACAACGAGAGCGCATGGGCGTCCGGCTGGTGCCGGGAACGCCGCTTCCCCCGCGTATGACCCCGGCCCGGCAGCGTGCCCTGGACGTTGCCGCAGATGGCCAGATCCGCGTCAAGTCAACTCTCGCCGAGGAGGCAGGATGCTCAACTGGTGTCATCGATGGTCTCGTCCAATCCGGTAATCTCATCGAGGTCGTCATTCCTCCGAAGGGATTTCCTCAGCCGCGCGCCGATGGCGCGTCGGCTGATTTCAGTGACGATCAGGCGCGCGCGATCCACGCGCTTCAGTCTGCCGTCGACGGTGCCGGTTACTCCGTGTCCCTGCTCGACGGCGTGACCGGTTCGGGTAAGACGGAGGTCTACTTCGAGGCCGTGGCGCGGACGCTGAGGGCGGGACGCCAGGCGCTGATCATGTTGCCTGAGATTGCGCTGACCTCTCAATTCATGGATCGCTTCCGGGGCCGCTTTGGTGCACCGCCTGCTGAGTGGCATTCCGCGATTGGACCTGCAGAGCGCGGCCGGCTGTGGCGCGCCGCGGCAACCGGGGAAGCGCGCGTGGTGGTGGGCGCCCGCAGCGCGCTGTTTCTGCCGTACCTCGATCTGGGTCTGATCGTGGTCGACGAAGAGCACGACGCCGGCTTCAAGCAGGACGACCGGGTTCACTATCAGGCGCGCGATATGAGCGTGGTGCGCGCGTCTCTCGGCCGGTTCCCCGTCGTACTCGCATCTGCCACGCCGTCTGTGGAAAGTCAGGTCAACGCGCGGACCGGGCGCTACCGCCACCTCGTCCTGCCGCAACGCTTCTCCGGCGTGGAGCTGCCGCAAATCACGCCCATCGATCTGAGAACGCAGCCCCCCGAAACCGGCCGCTGGCTTGCGCCGCCTTTGGTTCAGGCATTGAGCGAGACGCTGGAAGGGCGCCAGCAGTCTTTGCTGTTCCTGAACCGGCGGGGCTACGCGCCATTGACGCTCTGCCGAAAATGCGGCCACAGATTCGAATGTCCGCAGTGCACGGCCTGGCTGGTGGAGCATCGATTCCGCAACCGGCTGAATTGCCACCATTGCGGGTTCTCGATGCCCATTCCCGAGGCCTGCCCCAAGTGCGATACACCGCAATCCCTGGTAGCGTGCGGTCCGGGCGTCGAACGTGTCGCGGAGGAAGTGCGTGAGCGCTACCCGGATGCGCGCATCGAACTCCTGTCGTCGGATCTTATTCCTGGCCTTGTTGAAATGCGCGC